>DASYYO010000329.1:0-2840 GCA_035933805.1 Acidobacteriaceae bacterium
CCTAGCCTAGCGTATTTCCGGCAAGAGTTGTAACCCGGCCCGGCTGCCCGGCTCATCGCTGCTCCGGTGCCTCGACGAGGCAAAGAAGAGCGGAGGGGAACGGCGGGCGAGAAATCCTGCAAAGTCGTAGGGTTCGACAGAAGGCATCGTATACTTTCATCTATGGCGAGCATGCTGACACCCCGGGAGGCGGCCCTGCGGCTGGGCATCTCCTACGCCACCATCAAGCAGTGGCTCTATCGCGGAAAGGTGAAAGCGGTCAAAACTCCCGGTGGTCATTACCGCATCCCTGAATCGGAGCTGGACAGCCTGCTGCATCAGGCCAAGCGTCCCGAGACGCCGAAGCGGCAGATGCTGCGCTCCCTCAGCGGCCGCAATCAACTCACCGGGCGCATCGTCGATTTAAAGCTCGACGGTTTGCTGGCCCAGGTCAAGCTTTCGATCGGCGGACAGATCATCACGGCCATCATCACAGCGGAGGCAGCTCGCGAGATGCGGCTGAAGGTGGGCGAGACTGCGGCGGCTCTCATCAAATCCACCGAGGTCATGGTGCTTCGTGTCTGACGGTCCATCCCGCGGTGAAGGTCTCTGCCCACCCTGTTTCGCGCCGCGAAGATTCGGTCTTCTTCCCATTCCACGCCCGGGCTTGCTGGCAGCGCTGCTTGTGCTTGTCCTCATCGTGTCAACAGCTCCGGGAGCAATTGCGCAAAAAATGCTGAGGATTGCGGCGGCCGCGGACCTTCAGCCCGTACTGCCTCCTCTTCTGGCCGAATTCCGGGGCCAGACCGGCGTTCCAGCGGAGGCCGTCTATGCCTCCTCGGCAACTCTAACGGAACAGATCCTCAACGGCGGTCCTTTCGATTTGTTTCTATCGGCCGATCTGTCCTTCCCGGAGAAGGTGATCGCGGCAGGTCTGGCCGAAGAGGCAAAGCCGGTCCCCTATGCCCGGGGAACGCTGGTGCTGTGGGCGCGCCGCGGCTCCTACACGGCAGACCGCGGTCTTAGACTGGAGCTGCTGCAAGATCCCGTAATTCGCAAAGTAGCGGTCGCGGATGCAGCGCACGCCCCTTACGGCTGCGCGGCCAGGGAAGCAATCAGGAATCTGGGACTGCTGGACGCGTTGAAGCCGAAGCTGGTCTTTGCGGAAAACATTGCGCAGGCCGCTCAATTTGTCGATTCGGGAAATGCCGGCGCGGGCTTCCTCTCGCTGACCGCAGCCTTGACGCCGAGGATGAAGGCAGCAGGAACCTATATCGAGATTCCTCCTGCCGCGTACTCTCCGATCCTGCAGGGAGCAATCGTCTTGAGGAGTTCGGCAAACCAGAATGAGGCGCGCCGGTTCCTTCTCTTTCTGCGCTCGCCCGCGGTCCGGGAGCAACTGGAGGCGCGCGGGCTGAAGGCTCCTTAGCCGGTGCTGGATCCGGGCGTATTTGTCACCATCGCAGTTCCTTAGCGGATCGCCATATGCCGCCGGGACGTCTGTCGCTCTGCCCGCAAAAGAATGAAACCCTGCTCGACGGCCCAGAAGCTGGCCATCTCCGCGTTGCCGGGGATCGGCATGCTTTCCGGGCATTCCGGCGCATCTCAAGCCAAAGGAGAGAGTGCAGATGCCGATCCGGAATTACAGCGTGTTGAAGGGAAAGCCGGCTGAGGGCAAGGCCGTCTCGGGCAATGGGACGCATTATCAGATCACTGTTGACGCCGCCGGTGGCCCGTTCACGGTCGCGGTGAACATTGAATCGACCGACGGCTCGGAGGTGCTATACGAGATCCACCGCACCTTTACGCCGCCCGATCCTGCCGGGCTGGCGGGTCTTCCCTCCGGGATGACGCAGCTCGCCAGCCGGCCGAATGGCCTCGCTCTGGACTTCGTGCGCGAGCAGATCGGGGGCCGGCCCATGGTCACCCGGGACGGCATGATGCTTCTTCCCAAAAAGAATGGAAGTTCCGCGGGCGAGATCCAGCCGTTTGAGAGGCTTAGATCCCCCGATTTGCGCGAAGCCGCGCTCTCCGATGCCGTGACCTCGCTCATCGGCCAGGCCATTGCCGACGGCAATGCCACGCTCTATGCATTCGGGAGCGCCTACGCGGACTCGGGACAGGTAGATGGCATTCACGATATCCACATGAACCAGGGCAATCCGCGCACGGGCCGCTATGAACGGGACAATGGAATCTGGCAGGACGGCGCGATGTTTCTGCAGATGCCGAGCCTCAGCTCCGACCCCGCACGAACCTGGGTTGCGGTCTTTCTCGCCTTCCAGAGCGAATCCTGGAACACCGGCAGCAACGGCGATCCGGTCTAATTTCATCCTGCCACTTCGAACGCTGGGGGGCGGCAAAAACCAAAACAAGTTGGGCTTCAAGAACAGCTACCATGGAAGTCGTTGCGGAGCGCAGCCAAGGGCTCCAGGTGTGTCCCCCAGTGAGCGTCATCGAAGTGGAAGAATCCGGCGCGGAGAAATTCTCGGCTGTGGGCGGCAGGGGGCGAGAGATCCTGGAGCTTGGCGTCGGGTATGGGCTGATTCTGCTCGTACTCTGGACGCCGAATCCCTGGCAGAGGCTCCTATACTGGGTTGCCGTCCTCTGGGTATTGGCCGCGAGTTGCATTTCATTCCGGGGCTGGAGACGCTCGGGGTTCGGCGCATCAGGATTTGTGCGCTCCCTGTGGGTGGTTGGCGTCGCCGTTCTGATCGCGGGCGGCGCCGTTCTGATCGCCGCAAGGCTGCATACGCTGCACCCACCGCACGGGCCGGTCCTGTTTTTCAAGCGATTCTGGGGCTATGGAATCTGGGCCTTCGCGCAGCAGTTCATCCTGCAAGACTTTGTCCTGCTCCGGC
>DASYYO010000389.1:0-13148 GCA_035933805.1 Acidobacteriaceae bacterium
GTCTCCGCGGCGCACTGGTGGCGGCTGAGATTGCCATGTCTCTCACTCTTCTGGTGGTATGTGGACTGCTGCTGCGCAGCATCTACTCACTGTGCCACGTACCATTGGGCTTTCGAACCGACCACATCGTTGTCGCAAATCTCAGCATTCCTTCGTATCGCTTCGCCGGACAGAATATGACTGAGACGCTTTATCACCCGCTGTTGGAACGGATTCAGCATATGCACGGCGTCGAGAGCGCCGGCCTGATCAGTGAAGTGCCGCTTGGGAAGACATTCGTCCTTCATTTGGAGATGAAGCTGAGCAACTCCACAATCCTCGCTTTCATGAAGGCCGTCAGCCCGGAGATTCAGAAGGTGTTTGGCTTTCAAATGGCAGCGGGTCGATTTTTTGGGCCGCACGACACTGCGAATTCTGAGCCTGTAGTCGTGGTGAACGAGGCATTCGCGCGGCTCTACTCCCCAGACAAACACAACCCCGCGGCGGTCCTGGGAGCGCAGCTCGGCAAGAGCTCGCCGCTACGGATCATCGGGATTCTGGAGGATGAGCGGCAGAAGACGGTGGCCGATCCGGCGATGCCGGAGGTGGAGGTTGCCATTCCGCAGATTACGCCGGCGAGCGGCCTCTATCGCCCGATCGAGGGAACCGCGATGGATCTTGCCGTGCGAACCAGCCGGCCCACAGCCGAAATAGTTCCCGAGCTGCGGGAGATCCTGCGCCATGCGAGCCCGGAGCTGCAGAATGCGACGATCACAACGATGGACCAGATTGTGGAGGATTCCTACGGGAGCCAGCGGCTGGCTGCGCACTTGCTGGAGATTTTTGGAGGATCGGCGCTGCTGCTCAGCGTGGCTGGGCTCTACGGATTGCTGGCCTATGTGGTGACGCAGCGGACCCGCGAGATGGGCGTGAGGATTGCGCTGGGAGCGAGCCGCGGCAGATTGCTATGGCTGGTGATGCGCCAAGCAGGCGTCATGCTGCTCGCCGGTGTGGGGGTGGGTTCCGTGCTTGCCCTGGGGTCAGGCCGATGGATCAGGGGATTCCTTTACGGCGTCAGCGCACACGATGGATGGACGCTGGCTGCGGCAGTGTTGTTCCTGTTCGCCAGCGGGATGGCTGCGGCGTATCTGCCGGCAGCTCGGGCTGCGCGTGTCAATCCGATGGAAGCCTTGCGAGCAGAATGAACTGACAGTCGTTACCGGATTCGCCGACAGTGCCCACCGGGAGTGAGGCGCCTGCACCGCACCCCTTGGCTGAAAGCTACCTGCCCTCTTTGCCGGGCGCCCCGGAGCGCCGGAAGACGACGAGGTTGCCGTCCGGATCTGCGATGGAAGCAACGCTCTCGTTGGCATGCACCGCAAAACCGCGCTTCCTCAGCTCCGCCGCCGCCCGGCGTGGGTCGTCCACTGCGAACTCGATCTTCGCATGGGCAGAGAGATGAGCCGGCTCAAGGTGGATGGAATCCTCCGGGCTCCCTGGCAGATGCAGGCGGGCAGGCCGGCGGCCGCGGAGCGCGAAGCCGAGCTTTTCGGTGTAAAACTGCCGCGCCGCAGCCGGATCCTGCACGATCAGGGATCCGCCGGCAAGATCGGTCGAAACGCGATCGGCTCCCAGGTGCCTGCCGCGATCCTCCCAATGCCGCGACCCCGGCATGTACTGCGTGAACTCAATATTTTCGTTCTCCGGCCCGCGCAGGGTGAAGAGCAGATTGCCGGCGCCGGCCTTCCTCACCACAGTGGGCTCAAGCCCGCGCGCGATGTAGGCATCGTGCAGCGCCTGGAGGTTCGCGGATTCGTAACAGAAGTGCATCAGGCCGAGCGGCTGCTGTTCGTTCTGGCGCACGTACAGCTCCAGGAACTGGCGGTCGTTGATTTTGAGAAAGACCTCGGAGTGCGCCGTCTGGCCGCCCAGCGCAAAGGCCTGCTCAAAGCCGAGCTTTTCGTAGAATCTGGTGGAGGCGTCAAGATTGCCTACGCGCAGAGCGATATGCGCGATGCCGCTCAATTGAGGAGCCTGCGCGCGAGCGAGCGTGGCCACGCAGAAAACAGCAGGCAGCAGCCAGAAGATCCGCGAAAGCAGCCAGCCGCGGCTCCGATGATTTTGAGTCGAGAGCATGAGCTTCCCCCGCCCCGGGCCGTTCTGCGACCGCGTATCCGATCCCGCCCGTTGAGCAAGACGTATTCTCAAAACCCGGGTTGAGCCATGTCAAGCAATTCCGCTTGCGCGTCCCGTGATGCAGAACGGAGTCGAGAGAATCTGAATGGGCATGATGACGGACTTATTCTCTCCGTGCACGGGAATCACCACGGCAATGGTTTCGAGCGATGCTCCAGAGCGATCGGGTATGATGCGGATTGCTGCCAGAACCCGGATTGCTGCCAGAACCCGGGTTGCTGCCAGAACCGAGGTTGCACAGGAGAAAGAAAATCCGCCCGATGACGCTCGCTCCATGGAAATGCTCTGCTTTCGCAATGTGCGCTGCACTGCTCTGCGCACCACCGCTGTGGGCGCAGGCCGCAGCGCCTGCCGTCCCGCCGCCGCAAGCGGCTGCTCCCGCACCCGCGCCGACCGCAGCGCAGATCCAGCATATGCAGTCGATGCTGGAAGACTGGCCCAACCTTGCGCGGTACCGGGCGGAGAACGCGGCACTGCCGCCGCCCGCTCCGGGAGAGCAGCGAGTGGTTTTCTTTGGGGATTCGATCACGGACGGATGGGGACGAAGGCCCGGAACCGGCGACTTCTTCCCCGGCAAGCCCTATGTCAACCGCGGCATCAGCGGACAGACGACGCCGCAGATGCTTGTGCGTTTCGCGCAGGATGTGGTGCATCTGCATCCGGCGGCGGTGGTCATCCTGGCCGGCACCAACGACGTGGCGGGCAATACCGGGCCTTCCACCGAGCAGATGATTGAAGACAACTTCACCTCAATGGCCGATATCGCCAGGGCGAACGGCATCAAGCTCGTGCTCGCCTCCATCACGCCGGCGTACGCATATCCATGGAAGCCGGGCGTTCATCCGGTGGAGGAGATCCGCGAGCTGAACAACTGGCTGCGCGAGTTTTGCTTGAGCAACGGATACGTATATCTGGACTACTACAGCTCGCTCTCGGATCCGAACGGGGCCATGCTGCCCGGCTACTCGTTCGACGGCGTTCACCCGACCGCCAAGGGTTACGCTGTCATGACGCCGCTGGCGGAGAAGGCGATCGCCCAGGCGCTGGGCAGGTAACCGCGCGGCCCGGGCTGAGACTGTTACGAAGGTTTATATGAGCACGGATCTGCTGCGGTTCAACGGGGCTGTCGAACACGATCCCGCCATCGACGCGTGGATGGACGAGCATGGCGGTGAATTGGGAACCATCGCGCAGAAGTGGTTTGAGGTGATGCGAAAGTGCGGGGATGAAGTCCGGGAGCTTCTGCATGACGGCTGTCCGGTGGCATGTCTGGGAGATGCGCCCTTCGGCTACGTCAATGCATTCACTTCACACGTAAACGTGGGCTTCTTTCACGGCGCAGCGCTGCCGGATCCGGCCCGTCTATTGCAAGGCGCCGGCAAGTTCATGCGCCATGTGAAGTTGAGACCGGGAACGGCCACGAACGCCGCGGCGCTAAGCTTGCTCATCGAGGCCGCGTACTCGGATATCAAGGCGCGCATCGAACACGGCTAGCACGGGGAAAATCGGGGTGACCCAGATCTCACCGTGACGCCAACAGCGGAAGCGACTCGGGTCTATCGAGAGGTGCTTCGATTCGAATGCTTAACTGACGAAGAGCGAGTGCGTGCCGCTGCAATTCGCTCCCGCATACCTGGACTGAACAAAGCATCGGAAGTGTTCCTGGAGCATCCCACGTACGCCCGCCCTCGGCGGACGAACGTGGGGCACGAACGAGGGGCACCCAGGCGTGGGCTGCGGACAAGATCGGGGCCGTCCGCCTGAACGAACATCTCAGACGAGGCTGGTGTCTCCGCCGTCGTCGAAGCTGGAATCATCGAGAGGCTGATCGTCGTACTCGCCGCCCAGATCCGAGCCGGTGTCGTCGCTGGCATCGTCGAAGTGGGCATCATCGTCGAGACCCGCGGAGGTATCCAGAGGGCCCTGCGGCTGCATGTCAAGATCGCTTCCCTGCCCTGGGTAGGCCGCTCCAGACTCCTGGCGGCTGGAGGCGGGGTCGTCATAGTAGTTGTTGATGATGGTCTCTTCGGCGGGAGCACCGGTCATCGGGATTCCCTGCTCTCCATAGCCAAATCCGCCCAGGCCGGGCCCATGGCCGAAGCCGTGCATCAGGGATTCTATGCCCTGGAAGGCCAGCGCCCCGGCGGCGACTCCGGCGGCCGTGGTCGCTGCCGAGCGAAGAAAGCCTCCTGCCCCGCCCGGACCCGGATCGTAGTACGAGGGAGGAGGAGGAGGCGCATATTGCAGCGGAGGAGCGACGGGCGAGGGCGGAGGAGGCGGCGGGGGCTCGCGGTGTCCGAGCAGGCTGCCAAGGAAAGAGCTTGCCCGGGCAGGCGGCGGGGCTGCAGCCACAGGCTGCTGCCGCAGTTGATCGATCTGCGCGCGCGCCTGATGCAGCGCCAGGTTCTGCACCAGGACCGTCTGCGCCAGTTTGTAGAGCGCGTCCGGATCGCGGGCGAGGCCGTCCGCAAGAAGGCTCTCGGCATCCGGGTCCTTCTCGGTGAGTTGGGTCTCGTGGACCTTGCGGACCAGGTCTTGCAGCATTTGCGCTTCCTGCGGAGTCATTGCTTCTCCCTCCCGGTGGGCGATCGTGGCCGGATTCGAGCATTGGATGATTCTCCGCCGCTCTCCGATGCTGCGCGGCAGCGTCCTCCTGGCCCATGCTCAATTCTGGGCTGCCGCTCATGCAAGGTCAAATCCAGGGGACAATCGACTGAAAAGACAGCAGCGGTAGAATACGCGTACGGCAGACGCCGCTCCTGCAGCATGCATCTGCAGCCGGGGCCGCGGAAACGCGCGCTGCCGGGCAGGATAGGAGCAGTGGAATCGACGCATGGACTGGCAAGCTCTTCTTCTCACTCTGCGTCTGGCCGCGCTCACCACCCTGATCCTGATTCTCTGCGCTGTGCCCCTTGGCTATTGGCTGGCCTATGGCCGGTCGCGCCTCAAGCCTCTGGCCGAGGCGCTTGTCGCGCTTCCCCTGGTAGTGCCTCCAACGGTCCTCGGCTTTTATCTGCTGGTGCTGCTCGGTCCGCGCACTGCAACCGGCCGGGCGCTTGCCTCGCTTTTCGGACATCCTCTGGCCTTCTCGTTCGCCGGCCTGGTGGTCGGTTCCGTCCTCTACAGCCTGCCTTTTGCGGTTCAGCCGATTGCCGCGGGATTTGAGTCCGTCAGCACGGAGGTGCGCGAGGCGGCGATCCTGCTCTCTCCGCGGCCGAGCGCGATCCTCACCCGCGTGCTCCTGCCGCTGATCAAGCCCTCGCTGCTGACCGCCGTAGTCTTGAGCTTTACCCACACGGTCGGTGAGTTCGGCGTGGTGCTGATGATCGGCGGATCAATCCCCGGCATTACCAGGACTCTGTCGATCTCAATTTACGATCAGGTCCAGAACTTCGAGTATGGGCAGGCCAACCGCACCTCACTGGCGCTGCTCTCGATCTCCTTTCTCGCCCTGCTGATCATCTATCTTCGCCGCGGGATGGCGCGAAGCAACGCCGCGGCGGTGAGCGCCGGCCTCTCCGGGGACGCGCAGTGACTGAATCGATTCGCCCGGCGGAGCCCTACATCCAGATCGCGATGGAGCACCGGGTCGGCAATCTGCTGCTCAGCGTCTGCTGCGAGCTGAATGCGCCGTGGACGATTCTCTTCGGCCCCTCGGGAGCAGGCAAGACCTCTCTTCTGCGCCTGCTGGGCGGACTGAGCAAACCGCTCCACGCAGGCAGCCGGGGCCGGGTGACTCTGCGCGGGCGCACGCTGATGGATCTCGCGGAGGGAGTCTGGATTCAACCGGCAGAGCGCAGGATCGGCTTCGTGACGCAGCGGCCGGCGTTGTTTCCGCACATGGACGCCGCGGCGAACATCGCCTTCGGGCTGCACGGAGTCAGCGGCGGCGCGCGGCGGCAGCGGGTTGCCGAAATGCTGAACCTCTTCGCCATCGAGCCGCTCGCCGGGCGAAGACCAGGCGCGCTCTCCGGAGGAGAAAAACAGCGAGTCGCTCTTGCCCGCGCCCTCGCACCCGGGCCGCAACTCCTGCTCCTGGATGAGCCCTTCACCGGACTGGATGCGGCTCTCAAGGAGTCAATCCTCGAGAACCTCACCCGTTGGCTCGGGGAACGGAATGTTCCTGCCCTTTACGTCTCCCACGATGTGGCAGAGGCCTTCCAGACGGGCGCCGACGTGCTGGTGATGCGCGAGGGAAGGATCGAGGCTCACGGCGCAGCCCGCGTGGTGCTGGCCGCCGAACGAGAGCGTCTGCTGCACCATCTGAAAGATTGACCTGAGAGCTGGACGCGCTGAGGACTGGGATCAGCACCGATGCGCGGCCTGGTCAAAGAGCTACTCGATCCAGACCGGCTCGGGCTCCAGACGGATGCCGAAGCGATCCGCCAACGTGCTCGATATTGTGTCCCGCAGGGCGATGATATCCGCTGCCCTGGCATGACCGCGATTGACCAGCGCCAGAGTGTGACGGCTGGAGATGGCCGCCTGCCCGAGTGAGTATCCCCTGGAAAAGCCGGCCTGCTCGAGCAGCCAGGCGGCGGGAAGCTTTACCTTGCCGCTTCCCGCGGGGTAGCGGGGAATGGACTCCTGCGGCCGATCCAGCACCTGCGCAATGCGGTCGAGCACATCGCAGGAGACAATCGGGTTCTTGAAGAAGCTGCCCGCACTCAACGAGTCAGGCTCTCCCGGAACGATCAGCATGCCTTTCCGCTGACGAATCCGGAGGACCGCTTCCCTCACTTCCGCGAGGGATGGCGTTCGATTCTTAAAGTATGGCTTTAAGTCTTCGTAGACCAGAGCCGGCGAGCCGTCCACCTCCAGTGAAAAATCCGCCCGGGTGATCACGAAGCGGTTATGGAGATCGGAGTTGAAGACGCTCTGCCGGTAGGCAAAGCGGCAATCGGCATTCGACATCGAGGTGAATTGCAGGCTTTGGAGATCAAGTACACGGACCTCCAGGATGGTCTGCGAGACTTCCTGGCCATAGGCTCCGATGTTCTGCACGGGAGCCGCGCCGGCGCTGCCCGGGATGCCGGAGAGACACTCGACGCCGGCGCAGTTTTCAGCGACTGCACGGGCCACCACGCCATCCCATGACTCGCCTGCGCCGATGCGAAAGATCCTCCGGCCTCCCTGCCGCTCTGTGAAGATTCCCGGCAAGGCGATGTGCAGCACAAGACCGGGAAAGCCTTGATCGGAGACGAGCAGATTGCTGCCTCCGCCCAGAATGAAGAGAGGCAGCCCGCGCTTCCGCGCGAAGCTTACTCCCTCCAGGACCTCCTCCTCGGTCGAGGCCTCGGCGAACCAGCGGGCGGGGCCGCCGATGCGAAAGCTCGTGTAGGGCGCGAGCGCAAGGTCTTCGAGGAAGTTCATCTGTTCAAGGTATATCAACGGGCAGGCGGGTCGAGAGAGTGTCCGGCCGCGCCGGAACGAGCAGGTGGGGGCGCCGCATAGACAGCGAAGGCCCGGCGCTTCGATCGGAGCGCCGGGCCGTGAATTTCCTGGAAGGGAGCTATGCCGTTGTCTTGGCGCAGATCTCGTTGAAGGCGCGCGCCAGCTCCTGCGCAATCATGGGAGCAGTCGCCGTCTCGATCGCCGAGCGCTGCATCAGGTAAACCAACTGGCCGTCGCGGAGAATCGCGATCGCTGGAGAGGTTGGAGGGTGGCCCTGGAAGTAGGAACGGGCCCGTTCGGTGGCCTCGCGGTCCTGCCCGGCGAAGACCGTCACGGAATGATCCGGCAGGGTTTTGTTCTGCAGCGCGAGCCGCACGCCCGGACGCATCTTTCCCGCAGCGCAGCCGCAGATCGAGTTGACCACGATCATGGTCGTGCCAGGCTGGGAGACGGCCGCATCTACCTCTTCCGCGGTGCGCGTTTCCTTGATTCCCGCACGGGTCAGCTCCTCCCGCATCGGAATCAACATCATTTCTGGATACATGGTCACTCCTTCTACCTAAAAATCAACTGATTTACCGTACCTCACCATTGTAAGGTCTGAGCGGAGGCTTGCGCCAGCGACAACCGCGGCTGCGCGGCGCCCGAGGGCAGAGTTGTCACAAGAGTTTGCGGGGGCACGGACCGTGCTGCGCCAGAAGGCTGTCGATGTTCTTGTGGATCTTGGAGCGCCAGGACTCCTCAACCGTGATCTGCGGCTGCACGGAGCTGGATCCGGTCTGCTCGCGGTAGACGAAGGTGACGACGCGGTCTTCCGGTTCGTCCCGCCACACATTCCCCTCCCCGTCGCGCCGGGTCGAGCCGGAGATCCAGCCGCCGGGCGTCAGGTGCCATTCTGTCCATTGCCTGCTGATTGCCATAGAGAAATTTTACCCGCGGCGGAAGCGGGTTGGATGGTTTCTCAAGATCTGCGCCGCACCAGTTCTTCGTAGATGCGGATGTATTCGCGGGCGGGATTGGTCCACGAGTAGTCGCAGGCCATGCCGTTGCGCATCAGTTTTCGCCACTGCTCCTTATCCGCAAAGACGCCGAAGGCGCGCCATAAGGTGTTGAGCAGATCCTCCGGCTGATATCCGTGGAATTTGAAGCCTGTCCCCGTGCCGGCTTCCGCGTCCCACTCCTGGACGGTGTCATCCAGGCCTCCGGTAGCGCGCACCACAGGCACCGTGCCATATTTCAACCCATAGATCTGGTTGAGTCCGCACGGCTCAGAGCGGGAGGGCATCAGGATGATGTCGGAGCCGGCCTCGATCTTGTGGGCGAGAGTCTCGTCATAGGCAATGCGCACGGCGATCTTCGAGGGATAGCGTTCGGCCAGCCCGCGCAGGAGGTTTTCGTAGTAAGACTCGCCCATGCCCAAGACCAGCAGCAGCATGTTGCCTTGCGCCAGCTGATCGGCAATTTGAGCCATCAGGTCAAGGCCCTTCTGGGTGGAGAGATGGCCGACCATGCCGACCACGGGAGTCGTCTCGGCCACGCTGCTGACGCCGAAGGCATGCAGCAGGTCCTTGCGGCAGGAGAGCTTCCCTTCCAGCCGCTCCGCATTGTAGTGCGCGGCGATCTTGCTATCCGTAGCCGGGTTCCACTCGCGATAGTCCACGCCGTTCAAAATGCCGTAGAGGTCGGCCGCGCGTTTGCCGAGCACGGGGTCGAGGCCGTTGCCGAACTCCGGCGTCCGCAGCTCCTCCGCATACTTCCGGCTCACGGTCGTAATCGCATCCGAGTAAACAATGCCGCCTTTGAGGAAGTTGAAGGAGTCATAGAACTCGACGCCCTCCGGCTGATAGACGTCCCAGGGAAGAAGGAGCTGCTCGACGGTTTTTGAGGAGAAGCGGCCCTGGCGGTCCGCGTTGTGAATGGTGAGCAGGCAGGCCACGTTCTTCAGGACGGGATCGAAGTAATAGACAGTGCGCAGCAGGATGGCCAGCGCAGCCGGGGGCCAGCCGTGGACGTGAAAGAGATCGGGAACGCCCAGCCGCTTGCTGCTCTCGAGCACAGCGCGCGAAAACAATCCAAAGCGCTCGGCGTTGTCTGCATACTCGGCGCTGGGGGTTTCATAGAGGTACTCGCGGTCGAAGAGTTCCGGACAGTCAATGAAATACAACTGCACGCCTTCGGAGACGCCGCCATCGACCACTCGCACAAACCGGTTGTACGAGGGAAAAGGGATGGTCAGGCTTTCGATCGCGACTTTGGTCTCTTTGAGATACTTCTGCGCCTGCCGGTAGAGCGGCATATAGACCGTGGTCCGATGTCCTTGCCGCGCAATCTCCCGCGGCAGTGCGCCCATCACATCGGCCACGCCGCCCGTTTTGGCATACGGAACACACTCTGGCGCGGCGAAAACAATATGCATCGTATCGGCACTCCTTCAGATTCGTCGACTTATTCCGTATGATGCAGGAGATGAAGCCGGCCCAAATGCGTAGTCTAGAGCATTTTGACCATCCCCGCGGTGCGGGCGTCCGCAGCGGCGTACCTCCGCTTCTCTTATTTCAACATGCACCGGCCCGGCTTCGCTTGCGCGGCGGCGTCTGAATGCGCGGAGCGCCATGGCACAGTCATCCGCCGGCCGGCGGCCGCAGAAACCCAGGTTAGGACAGAACTTTCTGGTCAGCCCCACCGCTCCGCGGGCCATCGTGGATGCGTTGGGCGAACTCGGTGGAGCGACGGTGCTCGAGATTGGTCCGGGCCGCGGCGCGATCACGCGGCTTCTGGCGGAGCGCAGCCGGCATCTGATCGCAGTTGAGCTCGACCGGGAGCTGGCCGAGTCTCTCAAGCGGGAGCTGGCCGGCGGCGGGCAGGCGAAGGTAGAAGTGCTGCGCGAGGACATCCTGCGCACCAACCTCACCGCGCTGTCCGCGCAGGCCGGTGTCCGGCTGCACGTCGTGGGCAATCTGCCCTACTACATCACCTCGGATATCCTGCTGCACCTCTTTGCGCACCACGCGGCCATTGAGAAGGCGGTCCTGATGGTGCAGCGCGAGGTAGCCGACCGGATCGTGGCCGATCCGGGCAGCCGGGACTATGGGCTGCTCTCCGCAACCACGCAGATGTATGCCCGTGCGGAGCGGCTGTTTACGCTCCCCCCGGGCGCCTTTTCTCCTCCTCCGCAGGTCCATTCGACTGTCTTTCGCTTGACCATCCAGCCGCGCTTTGCGGAGCTTGCGGCCGGAGAGACGGCTTTTCTGAGGTTTCTGCGGCAAGTCTTTGCCCAGAAGCGCAAGACACTGGCGAACAACCTGCGCGCCGCGGGCTACGATGCAGCCGGGGTGCAGGCGGCGCTGGAAAAGTGCGGGATCGCTCCGGCGATCCGTGCGGAGGCCTGCTCGCTGGAGACGATGGCCTGCCTCTTTCGTGCGCTCGAAGAGAGATCAGCCGCCGCATCCCGATAACACGGCGGCCCCAGAAGACAAGCGTGGCGCCAGCTCAGCGCCGGCCTCCCCCTCCGCCGCGAGGAGCCGAGGGACGAGGCGCAGGAGCTGAGTAGTGCGGCATCTGGGGTGGCGGCGAGTAGTGAGGCGTGGGCATGGGGCGGGACGCATAGCCGGAACGAGGATTCTGCTGGACCCGGCCCTGCGGAAACTGCTGCGGGGTGGGAGTTGCGGTCTGTACCCGGGACCGGATCTCCGAACTGCCCTGCTGGGGCTGCTGAGGATTTTGCCGCACCGGCCACTGGTTGGGCTGCGCATTCTGCGGAGACCGGCCGGCTTCGAAGTTGCCCTGAGGGCGTACAACAGCTCCGCCGCCGTACTGAATCGGTGCGCGGCCGGAGATGCCCAGCACGTTGCGCATGCCCGGCGTGGTTCCCCGCGAACCGGCAAAGGCCCGTTCCCGCACGTTGTTTCGCGCGATGGGAGCGATCGTTTGTCCGCGCACATTCAGCACGGCTCGACGATCGTTCTGCGGAACGAAGTGGTTGTCTCCTCCCCACGGCCCGCGCGATTGCGGTCCCCGGTCCACGGCGAGCAGCCGGCGCCCGGGTAGCGGTCGCCGGTCGCCTCGACGCCAGACAGGATGCCCAGGGATGAAGTAGCCGGGATACCCGCGGAGTCCTGCGATCGGCACCCAGGTCCGGACGCCGCCGCCCGGAACCCAGCCCCAGCCGAAGGGATAATAGTTCCAGGTTCCACAATGAAAGGGCAGCCAACCCCATGGATACCCTGAGATCCAGGTGTAGCCGAAGGCCGGGTAGAAGCCCCAGTAGCCATAGCCGTACGGGTCCCAGCCGGGCGCTATGCCTGAGGGCACCCAGACGTTGTTGCCGTCCACCGAATACCAGTCGCCGTAGTAGTCCAGGTCGTTCCAATTCTCATCGTTTGCATTTCCGGCTTGATCGCGGACCGAGGTCTGCTGAGCGGCCTCCTGCGCGATGGCCTGGTCGCGGTCCTGGTTCCACTGGTCCCAGGAGTCGGGAGGAATGCTCTGCGCGACCGTCACGGGCGCGCCGCCGCCGAGATCAAAGCGGACGCTCTGGTTCTCGCTGACCGCGACCGGAGCCATGCCTGCGCCGGAGACCTGGATGACTCCAGCCATTACGGCGAACTCGGGGTGGTTGTCCAGGTTGAGGCGGAAGATGGCATTCGCTGAGGGAACGGCCTGGCCGTTGGCAAACCTCACGGCAAAGGGCGGATGCCCCTGCCCTACATTCAATTCGTAGTAGTCTTGTCCGGAGTTCTGCTGGAGTTGGACGGAGTCCTGGCCCAGGCGCGCGATCGCCAGGGAACTGTTGGGGGTAAGCCGGGCAACGCTGCCGTCGGCAAACTCGATCTCGGCTTCGCCGTCCTGACCGGTCTGCAGGCTGGAACCGGCAACGACGGGCATGTTCACAACCGCCTGTTCAAAGGTAGTTTCCCCACCGGTCAGCACCTTGACATCACCCTGGATGAAGCTCAGCCGGGCGACGCTGTCCGGGGACTGCGCAGGGCCCTGCTGCGGATATTGGGCCGGGCCCTGCCCTTGCGGCGGGTACTGACCTTGCTGCGGGTCCTGCCCTTGTGGCGGATACTGACCTTGCTGCGGGTCCTGCCCTTGCTGCGGCGCCTGCGGGTATTGCGGCGGGCCCTGGTCTTGCGGTGGATATTGATCCTGCGCGAAAGACCATACCGTCCCCATGCTCAGGCAGAGCGCCAGACCGGCGCACGCTGCGGCAAACCCTCTCCCGTAAGCTCTCCTCGCCATACTGCCCCCCGTTCCACTTGCCGCCCGACGGACCATCATACATACGCAACCCAAAGCCCAGAGAACGCCACCACTCCAATAGACCGGGCCAGGGGGAATCCGCTGCAGGATGAAACACCTTTTAAGCAAGAGAGTTTTGATGCGGTCGCGGAGGGTGCGCGGCGGGGAAAGACAGGAGGAGAGGGCGTCTATTGGGCCTATGGCGAGCAACCCCTTGGCCCTACGCTGTATTCCAGAAAGAAGGCATCTTATTCGTCCTTCGCGATGGCGAGCAGTTCCCTGGCCCTGCGCTGCGCGCGCTTGAGGATCGCGTCGTCTTTGGCGACCTTTTCGAGGAC
>DASYYO010000403.1:0-12931 GCA_035933805.1 Acidobacteriaceae bacterium
CGGTGCAATGTTGTAGTGGTTGACCGTGGCGAGTTCCGCCCCGCGCGTGATCTTGGCCACATTGCCCAGAATCTGGATCGGCTTGCCACTCATCGAGGGCGGATTCGTTACCCCGGTCGTCTGCGGCGGCGCGTTCACCGCTGCGGTCGAGGGCGGGAGCATGGAATCGTAAGAGCTGGCCGAACTGGAAGTACCGGCGGAAGCGGCCGGAGGCGTGATTGGAATATTTCTCAGGTCCGAGAGCGAGTCAAAGCTGTACTGCGGCGACATCGTAGACACCGTATAGCTCACGCCGCTCTTCGGGTCGAGCCAGAACGTCGGCGAGGTCTGAAAGCTTCCGCTGCTCGCCACCAGCAGGCTGCCGGCGACATCCCGCTGCGTAAAGCCAATATCCTGCGCCCGCGAACGGTCCACGTTCACCGACAGGCGCGGATTGTTGAATGGTTGCTGAATACGAAGATCCGCCGTTCCCGGCACATAGCTGATCTCCTCGAGCAGCCGGTTGGCCAGCTCCCGGTTCGCCATCAGGTTCTGACCGATGACCTGCACATCAATCGGCGCTGGCAGACCGAAGTTGAGGATCTCGGTCACCATATCGACCGGCAGAGCGTAGAAGGTGACGCCGGGAAACTCCCGGGGCAGCTTGGCGCGTAGCGCCTGCACGTATTGATCCGTTGGCCGGTGCTTTCGAGTAAGGGAAACCGTGATATCGGCATCCGCCGGCCCCACCACTCCCGTGTTGGAGTACGACAGATTCAAGCTGGAATACGGGATTCCGATGTTGTCGACGACGGTGACGAGTTCGCTCTTGGGAATCTCCCGGCGAATCGCCCGGTCGACCGCATCGCACAGGCTCGCCGTCTCCTCAATCCGCGTGCCGGTGTGCGCGCGCACATGAATGCGGAACTGGCCGGCATCGACGGTGGGAAAGAAGTCCTGGCCGAGCCATGGATATAACAGGAAAAACGAGCCGACCGTGAAGGCGACGAAGAGAAGCAGAAAGACGGTGCTGTGCTTGATGGCCAGGGCCAGCAGCCCGTGATAGAAGCTGCGGAGCTGCTCGAACTTCCGTTCAAACAAAAGCTGCGCGCGGATCAGCGGATTGCGGCTGCGCAGCCTGGCCATGACCTTCTCCGGGTCGTGCTCCTGCAGCAGAAACTTCGCCATGGTCGGAACTACGGTCCGGGACAGGAAATAGGAGGCCAGCATGGCGAAGACGACCGCTTCCGCCAAAGGCACGAAGAGATACCTCGCCACTCCCCCCAGGAAGAACATCGGCACAAAGACGATGCAGATCGAGATGGTCGAAACGAAGGCTGGGATGGCGATCTGCGCCGCGCCGTCGAGAATTGCCTGCTCAATCTCCTTGCCCTCTTCAAGATTGCGGTTGATGTTCTCAATCTCAACCGTGGCGTCATCCACCAGAATCCCCACCGCCAGAGCCAGGCCGCCCAGGGTCATGATGTTGATCGTCTCGCCCAGAAGGCCCAGCAGGATGAGGGAGACCAGGATGGACAGCGGAATGGAGACGGCGATGATCACCGTGCTGCGCCAGCTCCCGAGAAAGACCAGGATCATGATCGCAGTCAGGCAGCCGGCAATCAGCCCCTCGCGCACCACCCCCCCGATTGCCCCGCGGACAAAGATCGACTGATCGGAGAGAGGCGTCATCCGGAACTGGGGAGGCAGCGTCTGGGCGATGAACGGCAGCATTCTCCGGATGCCCTTGATGATGTCCAGAGTGGAAGTATTGCCGATCTTCCGGATCGTCATCAGAGCCGATCGCTGCCCGTCCACCCGAAGGATGTTCGTCTGCGGCGGAAATCCGTCGCGCACATGCGCAACATCGTGGACATAAACGATGCTGCCGTTCACCTGCTTGATGGGAAGATTGTTCAGACCCTGAATGGTCGTCGGGGCGCTGTTGGTCTCCAGCTGATACTCAAACTTCCCCAGCTTCATCGTGCCCGAAGGCAGGATCAGGTTCTGCGCCGAGATGGCATTGACCACGTCAGACGGCGAGAGCCCCTTGGACTGAAGTGCCCTCAGGTTGAGATCCACCTGCACCTGGCGCTGCTTGCCGCCATATGGATAAGGAATGGCTGCGCCCGGCACCGTGATCAACTGCGTCCGGATAAAATTGGTCCCATAGTCAAACAGCTGCTCTTCCGAAAGGCCCTGGCCGGAGAGTCCGATCTGGAGGATGGGTACGCTCGACGCCGTATAGGTGATGATCAGGGGAGGCGTGGTCCCCGGAGGCAGAAAACGCAACTGCGTCTGCGAGCTGGCTGTCACCTCGGCAAAGGCGGTGGGAACATCCACGTGCGGCTGGAAGAAGATCTTCTCCACGGCGACGCCTACCAGAGATTGCGACTCGATATGTTCGATATTGTCGACCGTGATGGTGAGCGTCCGCTCCGTCGGCGTCACAATACGGTCGGCCATGTCCTGGGCCGAGAGTCCCTGGTATTGCCAGATGATGCTGATCACCGGAATGTTGATGTCTGGGAAGATGTCGACCGGGGTGTTCAGGATCGAGACCGGACCAAGAATCATCAACAGGAGCGCGAATACGGCGAAAGTATATGGCCGCCGCAGCGCGAGACGAACAATCCACATTTCTTTAGCTCACTCCTACAACGCTCTCTCCGCGTCTCGCGACAATCGGGACGGAAGGCGAATCCGGAACAGACGTGGGATCACGCTCGGCACGAAAGGTCGTGTGGACGACCTGCGGAGAAATTTCCGCGCGTTGCACGATGGTTAGCTGGTTACCGCAATCGCTTGCAGGCGCCTCGGCAAATGGAACATTAGCCACATTACGAAGTGGTTAATTGGATTATACGTTTCAAAGCGCGAGTTTGACTCGCTCAGATTGAGGGCGGGTGCGACAGAATTGTTAGACGTCTCTGAGAGCCCTGAGGACTCGGAAAACTCACTCCGCTGGGCCGCTGGCAGAGACGGAAGCCTCGCCGGCCCGGGAGGCACGCCGCGGGCGCGCCGTCCTCCCGGGGGCGGGACGAGCTATCGGGCGAGCACGGACTCGAGCGCCGCGACCGAAACGTTGATATTGCTCTCCGGATAATAGGCATTCGCGATGTACTGCTGAAGCATCCGCTGAGTATTGAAGAAGGAGCCGTTCAGGGCAATGGTCGAGCGCATCAGCCTTCCCCACTCCTCCGGCCGGTCATAATAGAGCGGCAGGACCTTGGTTTCCAGCTGGTCATAGAGCGCGGCGGATTCCTCTTCCTGGGTCTCGCGATCCGGAATGGCCCAGCCGGTATACCCCTCAAGGCAGCCCTCGATCCACCAGCCATCCAGAATGCTGAGGCTGGGAACCCCGTTGAGCGCAGCCTTCATACCGCTGGTCCCGGAGGCCTCATACGGACGGCGCGGCGTGTTCAGCCAGAGATCGACACCGGAGGTCAACAGCGAAGCCAGCTCCCACTCGTAGTTCTCCAGGTAAATGATCTTCAGCGCATCCGACTTTACCTCTGCCGCTACGTCGAAGATTCTCCGGATCAGGCCCTTCGCCGGATCATCGTGGGGATGAGCCTTGCCGCCGTAAAGAATCTGCAGTCCGCCGGACTGCTGTGCGCAGCGCACCAGGCGCGCCGGATCCGAAAAGAGCAGATCAGCCCGCTTGTAAGTGGCCACCCTCCGGGCAAACCCGATCGTGAACACATCGCTATGCAACGTCGCTCCCGTCCGGTCGGCCACCTCGCGGATGAGGAGCCGCTTGGCTTCCGCATGCGCCTGCCTGATCTCGGCCGTGGGAACATCAATCATGTAGCGCAGTTGAACATTGTCCTGGCGCCAGCGCGGAACGCGGCGGTCCAGCAGGGCCTGCATCGAGGGCGAGGTCCACGTTCCGGCATGCACCCCGTTGGTGATGGCGTCGATGGAGTAGTCGGGGAACATCTCCCGGGAGATCTTTCCGTGCTGCATCGCCACGCCATTGACGAAGCGCGAAGAGGCTAGCGCGACATAGGTCATGTTCAGAATGTCTTCGTGAAAGCCTCCCATGCGCCGCAGCAGGTTGGCCATGCCATCCCCGAGAATGCGATACGTCTGCTCCATGCTGAACCGGTCGTGCCCCGCGGGGACCGGCGTGTGAGTGGTAAATACGCAGCGGCTCCGCACCGCCTCCACATCCTTGCTGTCCAGCGCCCGGTTCAGGTCGCCGTCCAGTTGCCGCTCCATCAGCGCCGCCGTCAGCAGCGCCGCGTGCCCCTCATTCATATGGAAAACCTGGATGGGGTGCCGCAGCGCCTGCAGAATGCGAACGCCGCCGATACCGAGGACCGCCTCCTGCTTGAGCCGGTAGTCGCCGTCCCCGCCATAAAGATGGTCGGTGATGACGCGGTCGCGCGGATCATTCTGCTCTATGCCCGTATCGAGCAAATACACCGGAACGATATGTCCGGTGACTCCCTCCAGGTCATAGCGCCAGGCGCGCACCAGTACCGGCCGCCCTTCAATCGTCACTTCCACGATCGGCGCTTCGAGCGTCAGCAGCTTTTCGAAATCCCAGGGCTGCTCTTCCTCTGTTTGTACGCCCGCCAGGTCCAGATGCTGGCGAAAATACCCCTTCCGGTGCAGCAGCGTGACGGCGGAGACCTGTAATCCGAGATCGGCGGCGGAACGGAGAGTATCTCCGGCAAGAACTCCCAGCCCTCCACTGTAGGTAGGCAGATTGGATGCAAGCGCAATTTCCATGGAGAAGTAGGCCACAACGCCATCTTGCTCCGCGCAGATGAATGAAGAAAACTCCTGGTGGCTTTCGAGTGACATGCTGCTTTCCCCCCCCGGGCGAGGCCAACGCGCAGCTTCGAGCCGGAAAAACTTCAATTCACCGGTATTGAGGAAACACAATAAAGACAGGCATTCCCCGCCCGATCGCTTCCCCGTTTCCGGTCTCTTGCAAGAACTATGCGCGTATTCTAGCAACCCGCATCGTGGGGAGCGCCGGATTCTCTCCTGCACTTCCGTGAAGCAAGCTGGTTCTTCTGTGGGATGCGCAAATCGGTTTTGTGGAAAAGGAGTTCACTTCATGATTCCTCTATCCGGCCCCCGGACTGTGAGGCTGGAGCACTCGATCTGCCGCCCGGCTGAGACGGCTCCAGATCTCTTCGACCCAGTCAAAATGCTCCGGCTTCATCAGTACCGAGCGCAGGCAAGTAACCGTGCCGGCTGGGCTCTCCTCTTCCGCCCAGCCCGGGAAGAAGCCGGCGGGCAGATGTGCAAGCGCGAGGTGCAGATCTTCCTGCGCGGCGGAGTCGAAGATTTTTTGCGCCAGCTCAGAGGCCTGCGCACGGTGCGGAGCCCTTATCGCCCAGACTAAAATATCCAGCTCTGGAGCGAACGGAGAAACGAACCGGGTATCCGCGCTGATTCTCTGGTGAAGTGCGAGCGCCGCCTGGCGTCCCCGGCTCAGCCCCGCTGCGAATTCTCCGCCGCGAATCAGCGGCAGCAATTGCTGGGTAGCCCACAGAGCGACGGCCGATGCTCCCGCCCGTGAGCATTCCAGGCTGATCTCGCCCAGATGCAGCGCCTCCGAGGTGAAGTATGTATAAGGGGAATCGTGCTTGTAGAGGCGGCCGACGGCCGCATCGCGAAACAGAACACAGCCGCAGCCATACGGCTGCAACCCATGTTTGTGCGGATCAATGACGATGGAGTCGGCCTGCTCAATGCACGCGAAGGCCCGGGCCGTCTCTTCCGCGAGATTCCCCGTCAGACCGAAGTAGCCTCCATATGCCGCGTCCACATGGATGCGGAACCCGTACTTGCTGCGCAGAGCGAGCAACTCGTGCAGAGGATCGACGGCTCCCGCGGCGGTCGTACCCAGAGTAACCACCACGGTCCCGGTACTGCCCTCCTTCAGGACTTCTTCCAGGTGTCCCGGATCCATCCTTCCCCGGCGATCGCATGCGATGCTCCGGAACGGCAGGCCCAGCACCGCGGCGATTCTCTCGTGGGTATAGTGCGCCTGCGAGGAGGCAACGACCTGCCTTCCCGGAGCAAGCTGCCCGGCGACCCACAAGGCCTCCAGATTCGCCATCGTTCCACCGCCGGTCAGATGCCCGAGGAAATCGGACCATCCGAACATCCGGGCGATCTCGCCAACCGCCTCAATCTCCATCCTGCTGCTGGCGCGGCCGCCATCGAGCGCGTGATTGTTGGGGTTGAGCCACATGGCCAGCGCGTAGGCGGCTCGAGCCAGCGGATGCGGCGGCTTGAGCATCTGACCCGCATACAAGGGATGGAAGTAGGGGTAATTGTCCGCCATCCTTTCCGTAACCTGGCGCAGCACGGCGGTCATACGCTCCACTGCGGGCTCAGGCTCTCCGCCCTGGCTCAGGGCCGGCAACCCCCGAAAGGCTTCCTGCAATCGGGGGAGGCTCTCAAGAAGAAGATCGAGCGATACGTCGGCCATAGGATTCGCAGGCAAAAAGCGGGCTTTCCAGCCTCTTCAGCGCTACAGTTAGCGCGGGTTGACGGCCGCCGAACGGTCGGCCGCGGAGGCCGGAGACCCTCAAACGCCGATCACTAACCTGCTGATTACAACTGTTCTGATAAACTATCCGCGCGTAAGACCGAACCGGGCAAGAGCAGTTCTCGCCCCGTTGCAAGTTGCTGCCAGCTGTGGCTCCGATTCACTCAAGCGCAATTCAACAGAGGAAATGGCACCAATGGAACAAGGTACAGTGAAGTGGTTCAATGACGCAAAAGGCTATGGCTTCATCTCGCGCCAGAACGGCGAAGATGTTTTCGTGCATTACTCGGCCATCAGCTCCAACGGCTTCAAAAGCTTGCAGGAAGGTCAAGCCGTGCAGTTCAACGTGGTGAAGGGGCCCAAAGGCTGGCAGGCAGCGGACGTACAGCCACTCTAGATCATTGCACAAACTCGCGCAGGACCGGCCCTCGGCAACGAAGCCATGGTAAGAGCCTTTTGCTTTCCCCGGCTACGTTCCGTCTGCTTCGGAGCCATCAGGCTACCGAACAGCCAGTAGACCAAGGGCCATTTCACTCTCCCTGTGGTGGACGGAGTCCGCTTCGGCGGCGCTGCCGCAGCCTATTTGCGGTCGCTTCGTGCAGCCTTCAAAATGGCCCGGCGGGCTCCGGCTTCCTTTCAAAACTCAACTCGAGGATCTGCTCCGTCGCTGCCGGCTTTCGCACCCGCGCACAGATGCACCGCAATGAACTTTTCCGGCTTTCCGTAATCCAGCCTGGTGGCTCTTTGGGATAACTAGAGTACCGTGCATGGAGTACTTCGGAGAGTCCTCCCGGTCTGGCTTTCCTGAACCCTGTCTCCTGGAAGGCCGGATCGCTTGAGCGTTATCAGAAGGCGCTCTCGAAGGCGTGGAAGCGCCGCTCGAGCTCGAACTGCTGGCGCGCCTTTTCACTCGACTGCAGCCAGGCGGCGCAGCTTCCTGAGGCGGCCCTTCCCGCATCTGCCTGGGCGCGGCAAACTTCCCGCAAGTGCGCAAAGCTCTCGAAAGGCCCGGACTGTTCCCACAGGCTCTCCCCGGGCAGGAAGCTATGCTCCAGGCCGGTCCGTACCATGTCTTTGAAGTCGGCGTAGCTGAGAGGGTAGCTCAGAGCGGCGCGCACGTACTCGTGCGTCAGGTCGATGCGGGAGACGCCTTCATCGTCCGTCGAGAGAGCCACCGGCACGTGGTACTGGCGGTAGATCTCGAAGGGGTGATCCGCTCCCTTGATATTGAGGATGACGTCGTTGCTCGTCAGGTTGATCTCCACCATCACGCGCCGCGCGGCCATCTCCCTGAGCAGTCCATAGGGATCGCTCTCCTGCATCGCGTCCACGCCGTGTCCGATGCGTTGGGCGTGGCCCTGTTCGACCGCTGCGCGAATATGAAACAGGAGCCCCTCCGGCGGGGCCATTCCCGGCGAAAGCTCTCCGGCATGCAGCGCGATGTGCACCCGCGGGTAGATCCGGTGCAGCTCATCGATCATCTTCATGTGCAGCCGGTAGTCCTCCATGGCCACGCGGCCATCCTCCGGCTGGACCATGTTGATCCCGACGATCAGCGGGTCGGCGGAAGCCAGCTCAAAGCCGGTGAGCAACTCGGCAAAGACCATCGGCGGAGGAAGTGCGCGAAGGACCTGGTAAAGGTAGCGCAGTTCCACCCTGCAGCCGGCGGCCGCCTGGGGCTCCCCGCAGTGCTCGATCGAGCGGCGTCCGTCCTCCGCCTCATCAAACTCGGCGCGCAGCGCAGGCAGGCTGGCCCGCAACCCCCCATCGAGCGCCCGCTGCCGGAGCTGCGCGAAGTCGCTCTCCATGTTCACCGGCCCCAGCGTCTGGCTGGCGGCGACGATGGGTTCGAGGCTGGGGGTGTGCATCAGTTCCAGATACTGCTCGTTTTGCGCAGCGGCCCGCGCCGCTGCTTCGTCGAGCCATTCCGCTGTATGCCCATGCGCGGCAGCGGAAAAGCGATCGAAGGTCGCAAAGAAATGGTCATGGCCGGATTCGGTCTCCGTCGGGACAAACGCGCGCATGGAAAAGGCGTCGATCAGGGCATCGTAGAGATGCTGATCGGTCAGGGCCAAGGACGCAGGCACGCTGCCTTCGCCGCATGCGGGCCTCTCCGGCAGGTCGCGAGCCATGGCCGGCGGCTTAAAAAAGGAGAGAGCCTGCAGCCGGAGGCAGAGACCGGAGCTGGCCGCCGAGCGGATCAGGCTCTCTGCGTAAATCGCGCCGGTCAGGTGACTGTGCAGGTCCGCCCCTTTGGGCATCGGGTAAAAGAAGGCGCGGAGCGCTGGGGAGCCCTGCCGGCGGGCGCGCTCGAAAGCGCGAGCCGTCCGCAGTTCTGCGCCCGCAGCGCCACCTGGCCGCGGGTGGTCCAGCTTTCGGGAGGCAGCCTGCGGCGCAGCGGGCGCCGTCTGCGGCCATGCACACACAGCGAGCACAAGCGAAAGCGCCCAGGCAGCCGTCAGCCTTCGGCCGCAGGATCCGAAAAGGAAAGAGAAGAGGACGAGCATAGGGAGGCAGCCGTTGGAACCGTGGATTGAATGGATCGGGTGGAGAACAGTGTACGGCACCCCTGCCGTAGTAGCCGCGATTCCTTCCGCGGCCGGTTGAGCCGGGAGGATCGGCATAGGATGCCGGAGCATCAGGGAAATGGGGGTCGGCTGAGGGTTTGGTGGTCAGGCGAAGTGGTTGCTATACTAACCAGGTTGTTCACGCCGTGCTGACTCGCCCGGGCCCTCCGCCTGATCCTGCAGATTCAGACACATCCCAGCGTAGACAGCGCCCTTGGATTCCCAAGGCCAGATAGCTCAGTGGTAGAGCGCGGCCCTGAAAAGGCCGGCGTCGGCGGTTCGATCCCGTCTCTGGCCACCATTTCGAATCAATAGCTTAGAAGAGAGGGAATAGATAAATTCTCCGAGGCGATTTTCAACGCTGGCGATAAGCCATTGGAAACATTGAATTCGAGACGTTCCCGTATTGTTCGCCTTACGTAAACGACCGATTGTCGTAAGCAATTTGCTTTTCTCAATGAGCGACAAATCGCCAATGCGCTCATTGCGCAGCTGTGAGTTGTATGTCACATCGCTTTCGATGAACTGGAGCGGATGGCATGAGAACGGCGCTGCTTGTGCCGCTTGTTGCGATTGCGGACCAGTCACCGCCTAACCCCATCATCATGGTTCGCCAGCAAACCTGGCGGAAATCAAACAACTCCTATCAGCCGCTGGTCTGTGATTGTGGGAATTGCGAATGCGATTTCCAAGCCCGGCGCCATTGGCATCAAACTGCAGGCCGAGCAGATCATGCGTATCAAGATCGAAGCGTTCGCGCTCGACTCGACCACGATCAAGATGCATCCAGATGGCACTGGCGCTCCAAAGAAAGGACCACAGGCCATCGGCAAGTCGCACAGCGGGTGGAACACCAAGGTTCATCTGGTTGCCGGGCATACTCAAACGGCGATAACCTTCGCGTTGCTACCCGGCACCGCTCACGACGCACCTGAAGGACGCGCTCTGTTGAAGGAACTTGGTCCCATGCGGGAGGGCTGCCGATGCTGATGGATCGCGCCTACCAAGGCGACGAGACCAGGCAACTGACGCTCTGCCTGGGTATGATCCCGGTCGTGCCGCCTAAACCCTACCGCATCGAGCCTTAGGAATACGATCGCGTCCTCTACAAAAAACGCAACGAGATCGCGCGGCTGTTCAGAAGACTCAAAGGTTTCCGCAGAATCTTCTCTCGCTTTGTGAAACTCTATGCCCTCTTCCCGGGTTCCTCATTTTCACCATCATCATTGAAGCCTGCGTTAGTGTGAACACGCCCTGACTCAAATGGTCGGCGCGGGCGGAGGCAATCACTCAACCCGCATCCACCATGATCGCGCTCCTTCGCACCATTTCGGGCCAAGGCAAGTTGCACAGTTCCTATTAAAAAATCCGGGACTCATTAGTGATTCGGTGATCTTAATTCGTCGAAAGCAAACCGGCCTCAGAACGAGTTTTGTTGGATGGGCCTGAATTTGTCCATCACTATGAGCATGCGCCGTCGTGATCAGTGCCTGACGTCTACCTAACATGCAGATTAATGGTCTATCCGAGGGTTTCGCCCCGATGCTAAAATCCACAGCTATGCCTCAGTTTGTGATTGAACGTGAGATTCCTGGTGCTGGTTCGCTGAGCGAAGAGCAGATCCGGGAGGTCTCCCTGCAATCGATCGAGACGCTCAAGAATATGGCACCACACATCCAGTGGCTGCACAGCTATGTCACTGAGGACAAGGTGTATTGCGTCTACATAGCGCCGGACGAAGAAACAATCCGCGAGCACGCTCGAAGAAGCGGCATTCGCGCGGATCGGGTGTCTGCGGTCCGCAGGCTGATTGATCCGAAAGCTTTTAGCTAAGCGGCGGCTGTTCAAAGGCGAAGAGGATGGCGGCCTGAAGCGGCATTTCAAGACCTTTCTCCCAAGCCGCTTCCCCCTTTCTGCTGTCCCGCATCTCGCGTGCCGCTGAAAGTCCTCCTTCGAGTTTGTTGCGCTCTGCAGGAGGAAGCGGGGCACCAATCTGGTTGCGCAAATGGTCTGCAGCCGCTGCCAGAGTGAGAGCGCGAGCGGTATCTCCGCTAGCCGCCACCAGGCAGGCTGTTCCTTCCAGAGTCCGCGCAATGCCGCGCCGGTGTCCGAGTTCGGTGCAGAGTTCGAGTGCTTCTCGAAAAGCAGCGTGAGAAGCCGCAAACTTGCTTTGTTTGCAGTAAATATGGCCCAGGTCGGCACCGCCGGCTTTTCGAGCGTTGCCGTAGCCAGAACACGCATCCTTCAAGGCAGCCAACTCCAAGTGGCAGGCCTTTCGAAGGGCGTACATCATTTCCAATGCTGCATTCATCCGTGGATGCGCATGACCGTCGTGGTAAAATGACGAGCGCTGCTCGGCGGCTTCCGTACCAATCGAACAGACGACGAGACAGGCTGGGTCAGCGAAGCAGCTAATAAGCCAAAGCTATAGAGCGCCAAGCATCCTTTGGCGCTAGCGTCCTCATGAGTTGCGTAAAACGATCTATCGGCATGATTGCCCAATCTGGGCAATCAAATGCCGGTCACGGCAAACAGCTAAAGCGAGTTGGTCCATGCCAACGTGCATGAGACCCGATTCTGGGGGCGGATCGTCAAGGAGGGGAGACCATGACAACAACAACCGTACCTGCCACGCAATTGACACCCGAACAGTTGTATCAACAGATCCTGCAGTTCCAGGGAATCATTCCGATCCCATCACCATTCGTGACGATCGACGTTGGCACATTTGACGCGGCAACGGCCAAGTGGACCGGGCTGACGACGACGGTATGGACGGATCCTGAACCGATACAGCACGAGCCCGGTCAGCACCCTACGAATCCAGCGCCCCGGTACGAGGGGGATCGATACATCTCGGTGACGATCAACTCGAAGTGGCAGCCGACCACGACGGTGGTCCCCGCGCCGATCGTGCAGATCGCACCTGTACAGTTGCAATTCAAGATGGCGAATACGACGAGTCCGTGGAGCGTGACCGCTAATGGTTTTACGCAGACGGCTCCTGCGGGCCAGAACACAATTACCTGCAACGTGTGGGACAGAACCAACATTACGTGGAGCATCGAAGTGGGTGGCCGCACTTACAGGGATGGGCTGCGCATCCAGCGCCAGATAGGTCTTCCGTTATTTGGCGTTTTCACGATCCCAGCGATTCCGATTGCCATTGTGTATGCGCCTCCGGCTGATTCTCAGAAAAAGAGTACGGCGACGTACGGGACAGCTGACAGCGTGGGCACGTCGGTCAGTTATGACTTCAGCGTAGACTCCAGTCAAACGAACGAGCCCGTATTCCTGGATGGAGCGGCGTTCCGGGCGTTTCTGGGCGTGGTAAGCGATGCGCTCGCGGTGGCCGGAGTCGCCGCCTCGGCGGATGGCTCTGTGGCGAGCAAGGCTGCCGGAGACCAGCTTACGAGCGCGTCAAAGGACGTCACAACCATCGTAGGGTTGCTGCCTTCAAACACGGTTACCGACCAACAAGGCACCGTGAACGAGAACGGATCGACCATGACGATCACCTATACCGAATCGACGGCGCTTGGCACGACGGCGGCGGGCGGTGGACCCGGTGTGGGCGACAACATCATTTTTTATAGGAACGTCCTGGTGGCCTGGGCGTATGCCGGTGGCGTTTGGCAGCTTTTTCCCTTTTCGGCGGATCTGACCACCGTTACGCCCGCGGTCCTCCAAAGCCAGGCGAACCTCGATAAGCTCGGCATTTCAAGCGCGGACGCGCAAGTCCTGCTGTCGCTCGATCCTTTCGTGGCGGGCGGTCCTTCGGCCTCGCTGCCAAGTGACCGGTTTACGCTTCCCACGGGCGGGCCGGACGGAAGTATCTCGTATGGCGGGGGAACGACATATACCC
>DASYYO010000119.1:0-3758 GCA_035933805.1 Acidobacteriaceae bacterium
TGGTAGTAGTGGTGCGGCTGACCCCGGGGCTGCCAAAGTAAAGACAGCGCCGAATGAACTATGCAGCCAAAAGGAAGCAAGACATGGAGCGTCGCAGCTTACTGAAAACTCTTTTCGCCGCTGCCGCGGTGGGCGCGGTGACCAACCTTGGACATGGCCGTTCTCTCTCCGCGGAAGCGGCCAGCGGCATTGTCGGCGCGATGGGAGGAGGGGGCCCGCTGGCGCAGGTGAAGGAAGCCGCGCGCCGGGGCATGCCTCCCCTCAAGATCACCGACGTCAAAGTCATTGCGACCGCTCCCTCGGGGTCCAATTGGACGATCGTGAAAGTTGAGACAAGCGAACCCGGCCTCTATGGGCTCGGCGCGGCGACCCACCAGGAGATTCCCCAGGCGGCGCAGGCCTATATCGAAAAACGGCTGAAACCTTTCGTCATCGGAAAGAACTGCGATGAGATCGAGGACATCTGGCAGTCCGCCTATGTGCAGCAGTACTTCCGCTCCGGACCGGAGAGCAATGACGCGCTCAGCGGAATCGATGGCGCGCTCTGGGACATCTTGGGAAAGCGCCTGGGAGTACCCGTCTATCAGCTGCTGGGCGGCAAGGTCCGCGCCGCGGTCCCGCTCTACGGGCACGCCTCCGCTCTGACCATCGGTGAACTGGAAGACCAGGTGCAGGCTTACATCGAGAAGGGCTATCAGGTGGTTCGCATCCAACTGGCAGTCCCGGGGTGGTCCGGCTATGGCGTGCGCGGCGCGGCCACCTCAGCCGCCACCCAGGCTCTGCGGCCGGATGGAGTCACGCCCTCGCCGGTCTTCGATCCCGGCCGCTATCTGACCACGACCATCGGCATGTTTGAGGCCATCCGCGCAAAGTTCGGATTCGATATCGGGCTGGTTCACGACATCCATGAGCGGCCCTCGCCGAATCAATCGATCGAGCTCTGCCGCGCAGTCGAACAATACCGGCCATTTTTTATGGAGGACCCTCTCTCGCCGGAGGACGTCGGCTGGTTCCAGATCTTCCGCCAGGAAACCTCGGCTCCCCTGGCCATGGGAGAACTCTTCGTCAACCGCAATGAATGGCTCAACCTGGTAGCCAACCGGTGGATCGATTTCATCCGCATCCATCAATCCTCGGTGGGCGGGTTGAACATGTGCAGAAAGGTGGCGCACTGCTGCGAATTCTTTGATGTGCGCACTGCCTGGCACGGCCCCAACAATGTCGATCCGGTCGGCCATTGTTACAATCTGCATCTGGACCTGGTGACCCCGAACTTCGGCATTCAGGAAGAAACCTTCTTCGACGAGAAGACGCGCGAGGTCTTCCCGGGAACCCCCGAGATTCGCAAGGGCTACATGTACGCCAGCGACCGGCCAGGATTCGGAATCGATATCGACGAGAAAGCCGCCGCGAAGTACCCCTACAAGACGGATTTCGAAAGCCGGGGAAACGACCGCATGCTGGACGGAACCATCGTTCGTCCGTAGACCTCTTTTCAAAAGTCCGCTAAAAGTTGCCCTTATCCGTAAGTTCCAAGGGCGGCCGTTGCGATCTGCCGGTTGAAAGAGTACAGCAAGCAACTACAGGAGAACGTTAATGCCCCTGGAGGCGTTTTATGGAGTCGTCGACACAGTGTTTCGCGGAACTGTCCGGGATGCAAACGGCGGTAAGACAACTCCGGAGAACCTCCAGACCCTATGCCAAGACTGCAATCTCGGGAAGGGCCGAAATCCTGCTCTCTTAAGGCTGAAGAGCAAAGAAACGAGGGCCGCCTGGAAATTGCCGGAATCGCGGTGAACAAGAATTGGAACGAGGGCAAGTATGACAATATACGTCGGCATTTTCTGCCACAGCTGCGCGCAATTCAACGTCATCAGCACCTATGAGCTCGAACGAGTGGGCGACCCGATCAAGAGAGACCTGCTCGGCCCGGTAGAAGGATGGCCCTGCCAGCACTGCGGAGACACGTCCGAATACCTCGACTCCGCGATTGCTCATTGTCTCTCGCCCGGTGGTTCGGGGCCTCGCTATCCTCGTAGATGCTGATCCAGACCTAGTGAGCCTTGAGCAGCATTCGATAACGTCCGAATGTGTCCAACTTGACGCCCCAAACCGCCATGGCCGCGAGAAAAGCGAGGTGAGGCAAGGCAATCACGCCGCCAGCCCAAACCCGGCCAGACCGGGCAGAAAAAAATGTGAGGAGTGATCTGCTGAACAAGCAAATTCTCTCCGGAAATGGCCAGACCAGCCGGTGCCCGAAGGAAGCCCTGAGAAGCTCACATGAATCTATCTCCTTTGTTTTCTGGAGACAGTCCGCGCATGGTGGGCGAGGCGGGAATCGAACCCACAACCCCCGGCTTAGAAGGCCGGTGCTCTATCCGATTGAGCTACTCGCCCGAATGCTCTCCAATTGTAGCGTTCTCCGCAGCCGGACGGGAGGCAGCCTCCATCACCAGCGGCAGCGTCAGTTCCAGGGCTTGAGCCATGCGGCACGCGGCCAGTTCCCGCGTCGCTCCGCAGGCTTCCATGAACCAGGTCACGGCGAAGCCCGGTACCCCGCAGACCTCGGCATGCCGTAACACAAAGTCGGCCCGGGCGCACCGCATCGCCGCTCCGCGCACCTGCTCAGCCATCCCACGGATCCAGCGCTCCTGGAGCGCGAACGACGCGTTGGCCTTCGCATCACGCGGCAACAGGTCGATATAACAACCGGCGGCGAAGCTTGCCTCTTCGGGCTCGGCCTCCATCTCCCGGAAATCGACAGCGGCATCAAGGCCGGCCTCGATCCCCTCCTGGTGACTCCGTGTCCAGAGACCGCACTTTGCCGTCCAGAGCGGCGATCCGGCCTCGTTGAGCGCCAGGAGTGCAGAACGCAAGGAGGGCTCGCGCCGCGCCTCTTCAATCTGCTCAATGGCCTCAGGATCTTCGCGCAGATCGACAAAGCGAACCCCGGTTCCCGCCGGAGACTCCATCGGCAGCCGGGAAGCTTCCTCTACGCCCTGCCAGGGAACCACAATCACCGGATCCTCGGCGCCAAGCTCGACCGACCAGTCCGCTTCCATCAGCCCGCCGTCGTCCAAAGGAGGAAATCGTGCAGCGTCTTCTCCGCCCAGTAGCCGTCATATCCCCTGGCAGGGGCCAGAAATGCGCAATGGCCTCCGTGCGCGGTCTCCACAAAAAAGATCCGGGGATTCGCGATCATTGCCTCGCGGGTAGCCGGCAGGAGCCGGATGAAGGGATCGTCCTGCGCGTTCAGGATCAGGGTGGGCACGGCGATTCTATCGACCACCCGGGCGCTTGCCGCGCGATAGTAGTAGTCGTCTGCGCCGAGATAGCCGGAATACGGTCCGGTAATCTTCTCGTCAAACTCGCGAATCGTCCGGATGGTCTCGATGCCCTTCGTCGAGTAGATCCAGGGAAAGAGCTGAGCTTTGCGGCGAAAGCGGCCAAGGAGCCCACGCATGAACTTCCACTCGTAAAGCCGATTCTGCGGCTCGTGCAAGGCATCCGCCGAAACCCCCAGATCGATCACCGGGGAGACCCCGACGACTGCTTTCAGCAATCCGGGCGCAGCTTCACCCATCTCGCCGGCAAGCTTGAGCACCAGGTTTCCACCCATCGAGTAGCCGACCAGCGCGAAGGCCGCGAGATTGTGGGCCGCGGCAAGATTGCGCATCACCGCGTCCACATCGCCCGAGAGTGCCGAGTGGTACAGCGTGGGCGAGAGATGCTCGGTTCCACCGCAGTTCCGCATGTTC
>DASYYO010000157.1:0-1847 GCA_035933805.1 Acidobacteriaceae bacterium
GATCGTTCCTGATTCGAAGAGCGCTGTGGCATACTCGATTCCGCCAACGATTCGGCCATCGGTTTCGTTCAGAAAAAGTGAGAGGTCGAACTTTGCTATCTTGTAGTCCAAAAGCTCAATAGGTTGTAGCTTCAGCTCTGGAAGCTGGAGTACTCCTTCGTCCTCATTCATCCACGCGAACATCACCTGAAAGATCGGACTGTGCGAGAGGCTTCGTACGGGTTGGAGGAGTTCGACTACCTGCTCGAAGGGGATGTCCTGATGCTGCTGCGCGGCCAGTGCGCGTGCTTTGGCCTGCTCAAGTATCTGGCTAACCGTGGGCGAGCTGGACAGGTCCAGACGCAAGGCCAGAGTGTTGACGAAAAAGCCGATCAGGTCTTCGATTTCTCTGCGGCCGCGATTGGCAGTCGGTGTGCCGATGACGACATCCTGTTGGCCTGAGAGACGCGACAGCAGCACAGCCCAGCCAGCCAGCAGCGTCATGAACAGAGTTGTTCCATGCCTCTTGCCGAGGGCCTTCAGCTTGTCCGTCAGTTGCTCGTCCAGTTCCAGGTATGCAAAAGCTCCGGCGAAATCCTGTTGCGCGGGACGTGGATGGTCAGTGGGCAATTCGAGCAACGCCGGAGCTCCATCCAATGCGCTCTTCCAGTAAGAGGCCTGTTCTTGCAGAATCTCGCCCTCGATCCACTGCCGCTGCCAGACAGCGTAGTCGGCATACTGAATCTCCAGTGCAGGCAGAGGTTCTTTGCGGCCTTCATGGAAGGCTGCATACAAGGCACTGAGTTCGTTTCTGAAGATGCCCATCGACCAGCCGTCGGAGACGATGTGGTGCATGGTGATCAGCAATGCGTGCTCGTCTTCGGAAAGACGAATCAATCGTCCGCGGATCAAGGGGCCATGCTCAAGATCAAAAGCATCGCGAGCTTCTGCTTCTGTGAGACGTCGCAGTTCCGCCGCAGCATCGGCGCTGTTGCGCAGGTCGTGCTCGATGAGGTGGAAACGGCTGTCTGCGGCTGAGGCGATCTTCTGCGCCGGCTGCTCGCCGATGAAGACGAAGGTGGTGCGCAGTGCTTCATGGCGAAACACGATCCTGTCCAGCGCACGGATCAAGGCTGCGCGATCGAGGTTGCCCTTCAGCCGCAATCCGACTGGAATGTGATAGGCTGTGCTGACCCCTTCCATCTGGGCCAGAAACCAGAGCCGCTGCTGCGCAAACGACAGCGGCAAATGCTTTGTGCGCTCGATGGGCACAATCGCCGGCAATTCGGATTGTGCGGCTGCTTCCAGAACGCGCGCCAGATCCGACAGCACCGGATGCGCGAACATGTCGCGGATTGCCACTTCGACACCCAGCGCCTGCTGCAGTCGCGTGACCACGCGCACTGCCAGCAGCGAGTGTCCGCCGAGGGAGAAGAAGTTGTCGTGTCTTCCGACGCGGTCGAGCTTGAGGACCTCGGCCCAGATGCGGCCCAGCGTCTGTTCGATCTCGCCCTGCGGCGGCTCGTACTCCTGCGCGGAATAGGCATCGGCATCGGGAGCGGGCAGGGCTTTGCGGTCCAGCTTGCCGTTGGAGGTCAGAGGCAGCGACTCGAGACGTACGTAGGCCGCCGGCACCATGTACTCGGGGAGACTGGCTGACAAATGTGAACGCAGCTCTTCCGTGCTGACAGTGCTGTCCTCTTCTGCAGCGGTGTAGTAGGCCACCAACCGCTTGTCACCGCCGGTTTCCTCGCGGGCGATCACGACAGCTTCCCGCACGGCTGGGTGCAGCATCAGCCGGGCTTCGATCTCGCCGAGCTCGATGCGGAAGCCTCTGATCTTGACCTGGAAATCGTTGCGGCCGAGGA
>DASYYO010000198.1:0-7846 GCA_035933805.1 Acidobacteriaceae bacterium
TGGAGGCCAAGAAGGTCGCGACAGATGCGCTCAGCCTGAGACAGCCGAAATCAGCATTTTCGGGTGAGTTTGAGGGGGGTTACGTCACAAACCGCGTCACAAATGCTGAGTCCACCTCCGAGGTGGTGACTCCCGAAGAACAGAAAGTCATTGACGGAATAGGGGTTGGATTGGTGGAGCTAAGCGGGATCGAACCGCTGACCTCCTCGTTGCGAACGAGGCGCTCTCCCAGCTGAGCTATAGCCCCACAAGTGGGAACGACTCCGGCTATTTTATAACGATTCGCGTCTTCTGTGCGCGCTACGGAGAACGGAGCGGAGACCCTCGTTCCGCAGCCGGCCGAGGCTCTCAGGGCTTTCGAAGGGAAGCCTCGATTGCGTCGAAGAGCGCATCGAGTTGAGCCCCGGAGATCTGTCCCTGGGCGAGGGTAGAGGAGCCGCCGCCGCGTTCGCCGAAGGCTGCGAGTGCTTGGCGCAGCAGGGCTCCGCAATTGACTTCGAGGTCCTGGCCGGCGGCTATGACAACCTTCGCCGGCTCCTGTGCTGCGGAGGACAGCAGAGCCACGGTCTGAGGAGCTGAAGCCGTCAGGCGGGACGCAAGCAGCTTTACATAGGCGGGAGCGCGGTCCGCAAAGGTACGCCGAACGATCCTGAGCCCATCGTCGATGGGCGATTCCACCAGCAGGCGGGCTGCATGGTAATCGGCGAGCTCTTCCTCAAGCCTCTGCTTCTGCTTGACGGATGCCTTTTCGTCCGCGATCAGCCGGTCGACGGCATCAGGAACCTGAAGACGCCCGACCGACAAGGCGGAAGCGGAGCGCGCGAGGGACGTCCGCTCCCGGCGCGCGGAATGGACAGCGCGCAGCCCGCAGACAAACTCTATCCTGAGCCCCTGCCGGACCCGCTCGGTTCCGGAGATCAGCAACCCGCCGATCTGGCCGGTGGAGCGCACATGCGTGCCGCCGCACGCGTTCAGATCGAGATCTGCAATCTCGATCAGCCGGATCGCGCCGTCACGCTCCGGCAGTTTGCGAAGAACTCCCGAGGCTAACAGCTCCGTCGCCTCCTCACGAGAGGCAGTCCGCGTGCGCACCGGCCGGTCTTCCGCAATGATCTGGTTCGCAAGGTCTTCGGCCTTCCAGAGATCCTCGGCGGAGATGCTCTCGACCGCGAGGTCGATGGTCGAGGCAGTCTCGCCGAGGTGGAACGAGACGGTCGGGGCGTGGTTCTCCCGAAGGAGAACTGCCGAGAGCAGATGCTGTCCCGAATGCTGCTGCATGTGGTCTTGGCGGCGATGCCAGTCAATTTGGCCGGTCACCGGGGTTCCCGCATTCAGGGGCTTTGCCGTGGTGTGCCAGATAACCCCCTCCTCGTCCTCTTCCACGGCAAGAACGGGCGCGGAGAGCCTCACTCCGCTGGGGGAGACCGCCGCCAGGGTGCCGACGTCATGGGGTTGACCTCCGCTGGAGGGATAGAAGGCCGTCCGGTCCAGGGCGAGCTGCCAGAGACTCTGCCCCTGGCTGCGGGAGACTTCGCGAACGTCTGAGACGCGCGCCTCGAACGAGGCCAGAAAGGATTCGGAATAGTAGAGCCGCTCGGACATGATGTTGAAGCTATTTTCCCATCGCCCCGGTCCAGAGAGGTTGCCGGGACTTATTTTTGCGGGAGAACAGCATCAAACTACTGATAATCAATGGGCTGAATCTCCCAGCTCCTCTCTGGGGAGAGAGGCAGACCGGACCGGCGCTTCGGGCCACGGACCTTCCCGCGATATGCTTGGGAGATGGCGTTTCGTCCCATCGCAGAAGCCCGCATTGCCGCCGGGGCTGCCCTCCTGCTGGGAGGGATGTGCGCGTCTGCCCTCACCATCTCCGGGCCCGGCGACGTCTCCGCCTCCGCCCAGGAGTGCACCCGCCTTTTGCAGGCTCAGGACGCCGGATCGGTGCAGGCATGCAAACTGCAGCTCGACCAGGCGAATGCCGCGCCGCCGACGGAGCGGATGGCACGCATCGTGGCCAACGACGAGTACGGCATTGCTCTCCTCGCCTATGGACACGCTCCCAGACAGGGGTTGGAAGCCTTCGACCGGGAGATCGGGATGCTCCCAGCCAGCACCGTAAAACCGGACAGCCTGCAGTGGGCGGTTGCCTACTGGCACCGGGCAACGGCTTACCAGCAACTGGGGCAATTGGACTCAGCAATTCAGGACCTTCGGACCGCCGAGGACACGCTGCGGAAGGCGGCGGAGACCTCGGCGAACGACACCCAGAGAAAACAGCATTTCGAGGAGCTGCGGAAGCGGGTTGTTGCCCAGCATGCCGGGCTGCTCGAGCGGCAGGGCAAACACGCGGAAGCGAAGCGGGTTCTGCGTGCAGAATAGCCCTATCTGGGCATTTCCGAGATGGCGGCGCCTGCCGGCATAATGGATTCCTCAATGTCTTTCACGCCGCCTCGATACTTTGCGCTGCGCTCCGGCGAACAAGAAGGCATTTCTTTTCATTCAACCTTTTCTGAGCTTCTGAGCGCCTCGCCAAGGAGGTCGTATGCGAGTCTGGGTCTGGTGTTTTCTGGCGGGGCTGGCGGTTGGACACGCGCTGCCTGGGTTTTCCGCGCAGAGCAAAGGGAACGATGGACAAGCGGGCGCCACATCTGCACGGTCTTCTGTGCCGGGCCCGGCGACGGCGCCGGACACGGCAATGACCGATGAGGAGAAGGCCAACCAGTTGAGCGACCAGATCGGCAAACTGATGGTCAAATGCGTCAATCTGTTGACCGCGCAGGATCCGCTTTCGCTCGACTTCTGCAAGCAGCAGCGTGACCTGGCCGAGCAATACCCTGCGCAGCAGAGAATGGTGGACAGGGTGCTGGCGCATGATGAGTATGGCATCGCCTTGGCCGCATTCGATCACAAGCAGGAGGCCCTGGGTGAGTTCAACCAGGAGATCCGGTTACTGCCCAAAGCCGCCAAGCCGGGAACGCTCGAATGGAGCACCGCCTACTGGCATCGCGCCATGATCCACTCCCAGATGAACGAGACGAAGCTCGCCGACCGTGATTACCGCGCGGCAGAAGAGAGCTTTCGCCGGGAGCAGCGGGAAAAGGGTGCTCAGCATCCGGACAGAAAGATGCGGGTGGTCTTGAGACAACATGCGGCCTTGCTGCAGAAAATGGGCGAAACCACCGCCTCGCAGAAGCTATTGCAGGAGGCTGCGAAGTAAAGTGACGGAAGAGACGCAAGCGAAAGAGAAGCCGCGGATGCGAGATGTGCCGCGCGACATTGAACCCTACTTCATCGGCCTGCTGCGCAGGGGCGAGCGGTGGAATGACATTCAGGGGCCCGAGGCGGCAACCCTGATGCCTCGCCATCTGGCCTATCTTCGAGAACAGTTGGAAGCGGGGAGGTATCTGCTGGCCGGCCCGGTGACCGATGATGGGCCGCTGGTCGGCCTCCTGATTATGGCGGGCAAGAGCATCGACGAAGTTCAGGCGATTGCGAATGCGGATCCGGGCGTGCAGGCCGGCCGGTTGGCGGTGGAGGTGCATCCGGCGTTTTTGCCTTCGCTGAAGGGGCTGAAGGTGAATTTCTAGGGAGCGAGGAAAACGTGTGCGCCGCGTGCTACGGAGCGTTCAGGGCGGCGTCTTTGCTGCGATGAAGAACGGGTGGACCCAACTGGCCCCATTCGCTCTGGTTCCAGTGGATCGGCGTCAAAGCGCGGCCATGCACGCGATAGCTGATGGGCGAGGGGGGCAGGTTGGAGCCCTCCGGGTTGAAGGTAAGGAGCAGTTCGGATCCGTTCTGCTGCCAGCGTCCGGATTGCGTGGCGCTGTGTTTGCCTATATAGATCGTGGTCAAAGCGGCCGTGCCATCCGCAGACATCCTGAGAATGAATCGCCGCATGGCCGCATCGGCTGCAGGGGCGCGTCCCTGGTAGGTTCCAGCGATGGCAGCCTGGGGGGCCATCCCTGACAGTGCAGCCCGCGAAATGCACTGAGGCCGCCCCAATGCGGACGAGCCAGTGAGCTCGCACGCACCGCCGCACGGAGAGGCCCATGCAGCCCCAGGGAAACCTGCGGCGCCCGCAGCAAAGCTTACGATGAGGAGCGCTCGGAAGATCATGATCATAGCGGCGCGGCTCGCACAACGAGTGATCATACACGCAAGCAACCGGCCCTTCCGAAAACGCAGCGGCTGGTTTTCACCTTGCCGCGCAGTCTCTCTTCGAAAGCGAATACCATGGGAGGAGAGCGGTGCCTCTGGAATTTCCCAGCCGGGTGGGCGCAGCTGATCTGGAATCCGAGGGCCCCTCTTCTCCAGACTGAAATCGCGGCCAAGCCTTCGTGAGCGGAATATGCCTCTTCTTCGTCATACAGGTGGCGTCATCCAACCAACCCTGCGCCAGAACGGCCAGGGAAAAAAGATCTGGAATTCTATGGGTACATTCGAAGGACAACTCGTTGGCTGGCTGGACACCGGGGCGGTCGCTCGTCCCGAAGAAGAGGCGCAGGCGGCGATCACCGCTCTGGTGCAGGAGTATTCCACGACACTCTACCGGGTCGCCTATTCTGTCACGCGCAATGCCGTCGAGGCGGAAGACATCGTTCAGGAGACCTTCCTGCGTGTGCTTCGCCATAAATCCAAGCTGGCGGAGCTTCGCGATCCGAGGGTCTGGCTGGTTCGGATTGCCTGGAATCTGGTTCTGGACCGGAAGCGGCGCAGCAAGACCAGGCCGGAGACTCAGGACATTGAAGATGTCGTGAGGATTCTACCTGCCGGGGATCTGAGCGCGGATAAAGTCCTGATTGCGGCGCAACAGCATGCCCGCATCCTGCAACTGATCGATCAGCTTCCATTCAAAGAGCGCGAGGTTCTGCTGCTCTCGGCGGTCGAGGAGCTGTCCACGGCGCAGATTGCCCTGGTCCTGGGCACCACGGAGTCCACCGTGCGTTCGCGGATCTTTCGTGCCCGGCGGGCTCTTGCCGCGAAGCTCAACATGGAAGGAGGCGCACGATGAAGACGCAATCGGAGATTGACGCTACGCTGCGTCTGCTGGGAAGCGCTCAGCCGCCCTCCGGCTTGGAGCGGCGGATCCTCGGCCGTCTGGATGCGCGGCGGGGGGGCGGCACCACCCTTCACTTCGTCTCGGCCGCCGCCATCGCTGCGAGTGTGGCGCTTGTAGCGGCTGGACTAACCCCCTCCATCCGGGAACTGGCGTTCCATGGAACTGCGACGACTCCGCGGGCGCTCGCCCCGCGCGGAGTGCCGCATCCGGCGGGCGGCTTTGGCGCTGCCTCAGCCGTGCACCTTCCAGCCGCTCCGATTCCGGTACAGCCCACGCCGGTCAGCCAGGGACGGGGACGTGCCCGGTCTGACAGGGAGTGGACGCCAGGCAGTGCGCGGGTGCGGCTTCCCCACGGAGTGGCTGTTCCGGGAACGGTGACGATCTCCCAGAGCCATCCTGGGAGGATGCAGACCCATCTCGTAACGATTCCAGCCGGATCTCACGCGAGAGCGACCAATGCGGTTGCGGCCCATTAGGAAAACGTGGTTTCGGGCTTTGCGCTAGGCTCGCTCGGGTTAACCGATCGCCTTAGGCCAGCATCGAATCCAGAAGCATGTGGACCAGCGCCAGCACAGCCGCGCCGATGAACGCGGATCCGAAGCTTGCAATCTGAAGTCCCGGTGTGATCTTGCTGGCTATCATGAGCATGATCGCGTTCACCACCAGGAAGAACAGGCCGAGCGTGAGAATAGCAAAGGGAAGCGTGATGGCCTTCAACAGCAGGCCCAGGGTCATGTTCAAGAAGCCGATAACCAGAACGGCGACCAGAGCAGAGGGAAAATTCGAGACGCGAAATCCGGGCACGATGTAGGTTACGACCAGAAGAGCCAGCGCGCTCAAAATCCACTTTACAAGCAGAACGATCATTGCCACGTTTCCTTTCCAATCGCCCGCATGGGTTGGTGGAGAACAGAACCGTACCAGCGGTGCTCCAGTTATAAAACAGCCAGGGTCACGCAGTCTTCTAGCGCATTCTGCGCGCTACCGGGATCGCGAGCGCGGCTCTTCCTGATAGACAAACCCACACGCTGGCTGGCTGCCCGGCAGACCTTCCATGGCCGGGTCTGTTTCATCGGCTCCGCCATCATCAACGGAATCGGTTAGACAGTTTGGCAGTCCCCTGAGGTTGCAGAATTCGCCCGAAGCGGATTTCCCCAGCGAACGTCCAACCATCTGGACCGCTTCAGGGGCGCTCCCATGCGGGACGGCCGGCGAAGGCAAGTCCGCCGGAGAGCGGAGCCATGATATAGAGGAAAATGGTGTCATCTCCTCGCTCATTATCGAGAATCGCCGCGCGGTTCACCGTGCTTGCTCTTTGCTCGGCAGCGCTTTCAGCCGGCGCAGCTTCCGTTCCGGTTCCGGCGGATCTTCCGCAAACCTCGCTGCCGGACGCCGCCACCCTGCTCCGCGATGTGGAGGCGCACCAGAAACAGTTGGACAAGGCACGCGAGAATTACACATTTCGCGCGGTTCGGACGATGCGGCGTCTTGACAAGAACGGTAGCGTGAAGGGGGTGGAGACAGAGGAAGACGAGGTGTTCTTCGTCAATGGGCACCGGGTCCAACGCCTGGTTCGCCGGAACGGGAAGGATCTGACTCCCGATCAGGCGGCAAAGGAACAGGCCCGCGTCAACAAAGAAGTACAAAAAGATCTGCAGCCCGGACAGGAGAACGCCGACAGGGACGAGATCACGGTTTCGCGCCTACTGCAGATCGTGAAATTCTCCCATCCCCGGCGAGTCAGTTTGAATGGGCGCAACACCATCGTCTTCGATTTCGTCGGCGATCCTCATGCGAAGACCCACGGCCGCAGCGAGGAGGCCCTGCGCAAGGTCTCAGGCACGGTATGGGTCGACGAACGAGATCATGAGGTCTCGCGCATGAGCGCTACGCTGGATGACAATTACCGCGTCGGCTTCGGATTTCTGGCGTCCGTGGCAAAGGGCAGCAATCTCGTCTTTGATCAGATGCTGATACGCAATGAAGCCTGGCTGCCCACAGCCATCGCGCTGCATCTGCAAGCGAAAGCCCTTCTGGTGATGGGGGTTCGTGCGGATGTTGATATACGATTCGATGACTATCGCAAGTTCCAGGCGGATGCCGTTCAGCAGCCGGGGGCCACGGTTCTCGAGAAGTAGCAACTGCGGAGCAGTAGCGCCGTTCTTCTTGCGATCTCGAAAGGCTACTTCTGTGTCAGTTTCTGCGCCGCAATCTGACCGGCGGCTCCGCGATCGCTCTTGAGCTGAGCATAGATCCGCTGCGCCTCCGCCGGGTTGGTGGTCTCATAGAGAGCCGCCAGTTGCAACCGGGCGGCATTGGCGGGAACCGTCGTGGTGGGCTTCGCAATCAACTGCTGATAGAGGACAACCGCCTTCGAGTCGCGATTCGTGTTTTGATAGAGACCCGCCAGGGCAAGCTTCGCCAGCGCCGCCAGATTGGTATCGTGGGAATCTGCAACCTTCTGAAGGTCCGTCTCCGCGGTTCCGGTCTGACCCATTTCCAGAGCAGTTACGCCTGCGAAGTACAGAGCAGTTCTGCCCGGGCGCAGCATCCCATAACGCTCAGCAATCTGGTTGAACTGCTCGTTGGCGGCCTTGGCACGAAGAGCGGCAGTAGCAAAGGTCTTTTCCCCGGGAGTTGCCGGCTGACCAGGCTGGGCCAAGGGAGCGCTGTAGGTATCGATGGCGGCGCCAAAAGCGAGTTCGGCGGCATCGGACCGATGATAGTACGTCACCAAGCCCGCGATGAGAGCCGCCAACACGAGCACGGCGACAATTGAGGTCCGGA
>DASYYO010000199.1:0-8059 GCA_035933805.1 Acidobacteriaceae bacterium
GGAGTCGAGGTTTATACGGAAAACTTCGATGTTGGCGAGGATGAGCGGGTCCGGCGATTTGTAGACGCCGTGTACCAGCGGTTTGGCCGGATTGATATCTGCGTCACCAACGCAGGCGGACCGCCCGCCAAGCCCTTCGCCGATACTACGATGGCGGAATGGGACCGTGCCTACCAGTTGAACCTGCGCAGCATTGTCTCCTTTGCTCACGCGGTTCTTCCGCGTATGCAGGGCGCTCACTGGGGACGGTTCATCACGATCACCTCTGTCTCCGTCAAACAGCCGATTCCCGAACTCGTGTTGTCGAACTCTATCCGCACCGGAGTACTGGGACTGTTGCGCTCTCTTGCCACTCAGTTTGGCCCGGACAACATTACCTTCAACAACGTTGGTCCCGGCATCACCGCAACCGGCCGAATGAAGGAGCTCTCGCAAAAGCGGGCACAGACCGCCGGCATTCCCGTTGAGCAGTACAACGCCCAGGTAGCCAAAGAGATCCCGTTGCGCAGGGTGGCGCAGCCTGCCGAGGTTGCCGACGCCATCGTGTGGCTCGCCTCCGAGCGGGCTTCCTACATCACCGGGCAGACGATTCTCGTGGACGGGGGCGCCTACCGGGGCACGTAAATTGCGCTCTCGCGGCGGCACGAAGAAACACCGCAACAAGCGAAAGGGGCGCCGAAGCGCCCCTTTCGTATCTCCGGATCCAACTGCTCACGGCAGGTAATAGCGGAATGAAGTCCAGAACATGTTGTTGTTCGACTGAGGAGCGGCGCCTACGCCCGACCAGATGTCGCGCCGGAAGTAGGAGTACTGAATTCCTTGACGCAGGCGTCCCTTCGGCCCGCTGTAGAAGTTGTACCAGTAGCCGGCGATGAACTCCTTGACGTCTTTGGTATCGGCGACGCAATTGCTCTGCGATCCGGGAGCATATCCGTTGTTGCTGGAAGAGGGAGCCGGTTCCACATTGCAGCCGCTCTCAACGTTGAAGGGCGAGCCGTAGCCAGTCGCCTTTCCAGGCGCCGTCATGAAATACCGGCGGCCGGAATAGTCTCCGCCGTAATTCATGTAAACATCCAGGCGGGGCGTAAAGTGGAACTCGAGCGTGCCGATCGCCGAGAATCCGTGTATCAGAGCCAGTTGGCCGTCGGGACGAGCGGTCGTATCGGCGATCTGACTGCTGCCGTAACGACCGATTCCGTCTCCCCAAAGCCCTTTCAATCCTACGTCGAGATGTTTCTGAAAGGTGGGTACGCGGAAGCCGCCGCCAATGCCGCCTCCGGTGGTGGAATCGTTGTACGCGCCAACTGAGCTGGAAGTGGAGCCGGTGTCATTCGGGTAGACGCGCGCCCGGAAGAAACGTCCGATGCCGAAGATCTCGTAGTGTCCCCAGCCGGGTTCAAACGCGAGCTTGGCGATAAAGTCCGGAGCAACGTTCGAGGCGTAGTTGGCCGTCGGATTGTACAGGCCGCCGCCATTGCCGGTTTGTCCGACGATGAAGTTGTACGGAAGATTGTGGCCGACCACACTCGGCGTCTGAGCATTCTCCGCCGAGGCGCCGAGAAACAGCTTGTTGCCGAAGTTCTTGGTTACGCGGAAACCGTACTGCCGAAGCCAGACGAAGCCCGCGGCGTACTGAGGATCGATGGTGGAGGGAAGGATCTCAGAACGGTTCTGCAGGCCCTTGGTCGTCTCCGTCGCCAGAGACCACATCTGGCCTCCGGTGAAGGCCCAGCCGCTGTTCAGCTCAGCCTGCGCCCACATCTGGCGCTGGCGCAGAACATAGCTGTTGCTCTGGTTGTTGTTCGAGGTGATGCCGGTTCCCAGCCAGTCACCCTCGTAGTAGCCGCGGATGGCCATATTGTCCAATTTGCCTTCACCCAGCAGGGCGACGCGCGACTGACGGCCGGAGCCATAGAACTCGGAGTACTGGCCCTGCGGCTGAGCGTTGAGCGGAATGCCGTTGAACGGCGTGTTCAGGCCGCCGCCGGTGGCGCGCTGGCGGTACACAGTTTCGGCCGCGATGAAGCTGCCTGTCGGCGAAATGGTTGCGCCTTTGAAGTGAATGGCGTCTGGACTGTCGATCGCCTTTTGAACCCGAGTCTGATTTTCCTGGATCGTACCTACAAGAGAGGCGTTGTTCGCTTTGAGGTCTGTGACCGCGCCCTGAAGGTTGCTGACCGTCTGAGCGTTCTGGGTGAGCGTATCCGCCTGCTGTTGCGCCTGTTGCTGCGCCTGGGCCGCGGCTGCCTGGGCTGCGGCCGCCGCCTGCTGGGCCTGCTGCAGTTGCTGCTCGCGATCGGAGAGTTCTTGACGAAGCTGCTGAATCTGAGTCTGCATCTCCTGGCGCAGGCTTTCAATCTGGCTTTCCACGGAAGGCTTGGCCGCCGTCTCCTTGGCCGTGCGTCTGTGCGGCGTGGTTTTCTTCGCTGAACTGGACGAAGAAGTTGTTGGCGCCGTTGTCTGGGCCTGTCCGGCGGTCATCGCCGAAGCAAGCGCCAACACAGCCAGCGTCTTGAGATTTGCGTTCATTGGGCCTCTCTTTGCCGTTTCGATCAAGTTGAATCAGGGGAATGGAGCGATACCCGGAGATCACCGGCTTCCTCAGACATGGCTCTCCCTTCAGCGCAGGGAAGAAATGTCTCTTGAAAAGGCGATTCCGATTCTTACTCTCGCAGCGGCGTGTGAAAATCTGAAGAATCCAAGGTGAATAACAGAAGAAAGAGGCGGCCGCCTTGCCAAGCTGCGGCTTTTCGTCCCATCCGGGCTCTCCGGAGCCTGACGTCACCGGCCGGAAGGCGAGCTTTGATCCGGTACAACCGCGGCCCGGAACAGATCCATTCCCTGGAACAGAACGTAGTAAATTCAGATGACAGAGCGCCCGGCGGTTCAAGCACCGGCGGCAGCAGCAGCGATGAGATCCCGAAGGGCTTATGCTGAGTAAAAAATCCGTAGATATTCCTTCTTCTGAGATCACCCCTCGATCCGTATACATGAACCGGCGGACGTTCCTTTCCGGAGCGGCGGCTCTGGGCGCGGCAGGATTGGCCGCGGAGCGATTTGCCGGGATCGTCCGTCCGGGCCTCTCGGTTTCCGCGGACAGCGATCTCGCCACGGTAAAGAGCCCGCTCTCCACCACTGGCGAGGCGCTCACGCCCTTGAAGGACATCACCAGCTACAACAACTTCTACGAGTTCGGCGTGGAAAAGTCGGACCCCGCGCGCAACGCCGGCCGGATGCGCACCCGTCCGTGGAGCGTTACGGTCGATGGGCTTGTAAAGACGAAGAAAAGCATCAGCATCGATGACCTGCTGAAGTTCCGCCCGCTCGAAGAGCGCGTCTATCGCCATCGCTGCGTCGAGGCGTGGAGCATGGTGATTCCGTGGGCAGGATATTCGCTCTCCGAGATCATTCGCTGGGCTGAGCCCTTGCCCAAGGCGAAATACGTGCAGTTCCTCTCCCTGGCGGACCCGAAGGTCATGCCCGGGATCTCTCAGATCAACCTCAATTGGCCATACTCCGAGGGGCTGCGTATGGATGAGGCGATGCATCCGCTCACATTGCTGACCTTCGGTCTCTATGGGGAGCCGCTGCCCAATCAGGATGGAGCGCCGGTTCGCATCGTCGTGCCCTGGAAGTATGGATTCAAGTCCGCGAAATCGATCGTGAAGATCCGCTTCACAGCCGATCAACCTCCCACCGCGTGGAACGATATGTCTCCGCGAGAGTACGGCTTTTACTCGAATGTGAATCCGAACGTCGATCATCGGCGCTGGAGTCAGAAGACAGAGCGCCGTATCGGGCAGCCTCTCTGGAGCCAACGCCGGAGCACTCTCATGTTCAACGGCTACGGCGACCAGGTGGCCGGTCTCTACGCCGGCATGGATCTGAAGAAGTATTTCTAGGAATTTTCACGTTTTCCGTAACCTGGCCGCGGCAGGGAAATCAATCCCTTCAGAGGTTTGAAGGAACTCCCTCCGGACAAATGCCCATGGAGCTGTTTACGCAATCCATCGTTGAATCTCCCGCTGAATCTTCGGCTGCGTCATCAGAGCGACGCGGACCCGCCGGGAAAGCTCGCCTGCCGGGCGAGCGGGCTCTCCGCTTGCTCAAGATTCTCGTCTTTCTCGGCTGCTTGGTTCCGCTCGGCCTGCTTATCTACAACGGGTTTCAAGACAACCTTGGCCCGGACCCCACAGCCACTGTGACCCACGCCACCGGCTTTGCTACCTTGCGGCTGCTCATCCTCAGTCTATGCATCACGCCGTTTCGCCGGTTATCCGTACGGCTCGCATGGCTGATACGTTTTCGCCGTATGATCGGGCTCTTTGCCTTCTTCTACGGATGCCTGCACCTGTTCACGTATCTCTGGCTGTTCGCCCATTTTGACATGCAGGCCATCCTGGACGATATCGCAAAGCGCCGCTATGTGATGGCCGGCTTTTCTGCCTGGGTTCTGCTGGTTCCCCTGGCTCTGACCTCGACCCAGTGGTCGATCCGCAGGCTTGGCGGAAGGCGCTGGCAGGTACTGCATCGCCTGGCCTATGCGTCGGCCATTTTGGGCGTCATTCATTACTGGTGGATTGTGAAGGCGGGCGTTCGCACCCCGCTGACGGTCACTCTCGTGTTGACCGTGGTGCTCGCAGCGCGCCCCTTGTGGTCGCTGGCCCAGGCCCGCAGGCGCATCCGCATCCGCATCTGAAGCCTGTTCGATTCAGCGACAGGCCTATTCTTCTTCGATTCCGTCGAACATGCCCGTCTCCGGCGGAGAGGAAGGCATGGCGCGCGAGGCGGCCAGCAGGAAGCTCTCGACGCCGGCGACTCGATCAAACTCTGCGCGTACCCGTTCCAGGATTGGAGCCTGCGTCTTGTGCTGGGAAAACGCCTCAAATTTCCTGGATCTCAGTTGGCCCAGCTCGTGGACGAGAGAGGCGGGCACGAGCGGGATCCTGCGTGCCTCCTCTGCGGTCGCATTGAACAGGAAGCCTGTCGCGGAATGGTAGAGCTTTTGCGGCGTAAATGGGGCGATTCCGGCTGCGATCTGTTCGGGGAAAAAGTTTTCACGGCCGGCCCAGTGAAAGGCGGTCGTGGCCGCGCAGGAGACGATCGTGTGGTCGGGATGACGGTTGACACTGCCATCCGCGCCGAAAGTAAGGACCACCTGCGGGCGGAAGCGTCGGATGCGTTCCACTAACCTGCCCACAATCTCAGAAAAATTCTGCTGCGCCAGCCGGCCATCGGGATAATTGAGCACCTCGCCGTGGTCCACCCCCAGGACGCTGAGCGCAGCCGCAAACTCCTGCCGGCGGAGCCTTCCGAGATCTTCATCCGTCCGGGCGCCGCCTCGGTGCGATCCAGCGCTTCCTTCGGTCAGGCAGACCACGGCTGTCTCCAGGCCGCGCTCATGAGCCATCATCAGGGTTCCCCCGAAGGCGCCGCTCTCGTCATCCGGATGAGCGGTGATACACATCAGTCTCTGTGGCAAATTAGCTCTCCCAGCCCGCGTTCAGGCTCTGTCGTATCGGTCTTTAGAGATGCAGAGAAGAGCTGCGGCGATCCGCAAAGAGCAGAAAATCTCTCAGTCCCAGGGCAGACTGGATTGGGCCACCGGAAAGAAGCTCCGGCGATGCAGCGGGCATGGGCCATGGGCGAGCAGGGCTCGTTTGTGCTCCGGCGTGCTGTAGCCTTTATGAGACGCAAGGCCGTACTGAGGGTACTCGCGATCCAATTCACGCATCCGACGGTCGCGGTAGACCTTGGCGACGACCGATGCTGCGGCGATCGAGATGCTCAGGCTATCGCCATAGATGATGCTGGTCTGTGCGAAGGCCAGATCCAGGCGCATTGCGTCGATCAGCAGGTGATCGGGGGCGGGAGTCAGGCGGTTGACCGCGGCCGACATGGCTAACCGGGTCGCCTGATAGATATTCACCCGATCAATGGTCTCGGAGTCGACTTCTTCAATTGCAAAGGCCAGCGCCTTGCGTTCGATGATCCGCGCAAACCTCTCGCGATCGTCCGGGATCAATTGTTTTGAGTCGCGCAGCCCGGGAATGCGGCAGCCTTCCGGCAAGATCACGGCAGCCGCGACCACCGGGCCGAAGAGCGCGCCGCGGCCGACCTCGTCCACGCCGGCGACTAAGCTGGCGCCTGTACGGCGTGCTGCTTTCTCATAGCGGCTGCCGCAAACCAGGGTCCTCAACATGCGCATTTTGCGAGCTGCTGGGGAAAGGTCGTCGTCGGATACGGTGTCGGGAGGCTGCGGCGAGGAGTTCATGGCCAAGGCTGAGTGTAGATCATTCGAGCCCCGTCCAAACACCTTCAATCGCGGGGAAATGCGGATGCGAGGCAGGGCGGGTGGCCGGTAGCAGCAGGGATAGGGCGCTGCCCGGCGAAAAGGAAATGCTCCGCTCAGCAAATCTGCGTTGCCGAGCGGAGCATCTCCGAAGTGAGTGGTCTGGATTGAGGCGGAAGGCTGAGGTCAGCTCCGAGCGGGATCTACGTCCGTTCGACTTCCTTGAGGCGCGCGGCTTTGCCGCGCAGGCCACGCAGGTAAAAGAGCTTGGAGCGACGTACTCGCGCCGACCGAACCTTCTCTACCTTGTCGATCACCTTGGAGTTGAAAGGGAACACGCGCTCCACGCCCTGGCCAAAGCTCATCTTGCGGACGGTGAAGCAGCCTTGCGGACCACGCCTGAGGGCGATGACGACACCCTCGAAGGCCTGCAGGCGCTCTTTGTCGCCCTCTTTGATCTTGACCTGAACGCGAACCGTATCGCCAGGGGCGAAGGAGGGAAGATCGGTGCGCCCAAGCTTCTCGGCGAGACGTTGCATTACTGGATGAATAGACATGATCGTTCCAATCGTTGGTTTGAGGCGTTTCTCTTCTGTCGTATCTGCCGGGGCCGCAAAGGCAGGTCTTCAACGACCAGCCAGTCTCAGCCAACCCGCTCTCAGGGACCAAGCCCGGAGCATTCTCGGCGCAAAAGCCAGAGCCACCAGTTTACACGGAATCTTCCTCTTCTGCGCGCCCGAGGCAGGGTTCCAGACCGCGGAGGAACTTTCGATCCGCGTCGGTCAGCTCCGCCTGCCAAAGCAGGTCGGGGCGGTTGCGCAGCGTCTTTTCGAGCGCCCGCTCTCTTCGCCACCTGCGGATCTGTTCGTGATTGCCTCCGCTCAGCACCTCAGGCACGGTTACGCCGCGAAACTCCGCCGGCCGCGTGTAGTGCGGATAGTCCAGTAATCCGCCGGCGCCGCAGGTGGAGCGCGGCGGCGACTGCTTTGCATCCTCACGCGGCCTCTCCAGAGCCTGATCAGAGAGGCCGAAGCTCTCAAATTCGCTGGAGGCTTCGTTGCCCAGCACGCCTGGGATCAGCCGTATGGTGGCGTCGATGATCACGGCCGCTCCCAGTTCGCCCCCCGAGAGAACGTAGTCGCCGATGGAGAGCTCACGGTCGGCAAGCAACTCGTTCACTCGCTCGTCTACCCCCTCATAGCGCCCGCACAACAGGACGACCTGCCCGGTTTGCGCCAGCTCCCGGGCGACTGCCTGGGTAAATTTCCTTCCCTGTGCGGAGAGGAGGATGACTGTCTGACGTTCCGGATCGCGCTCGGCTTTTGGAAGAACACCCAGCGATTCGACGGCTTCGGCGAGGGGCTCGGGCTTGAGCACCATGCCCTCACCTCCCCCGAAGGGGCGGTCATCCACCGTGCGATGCCGGTCATGGGCGAACCGGCGCAGATCGTGGCGAAAGATCTCCGCTTGGCCTGCTTGAATGGCGCGCCGGCCAATTCCATGCTCGAAGATGCCGGTAAAGAAATCCGGAAAGATCGTAACAATGTCGAAGCGTATGGCCATTCCTTCCAACCGATTGCTACTCTTCACCCTGCGTCTCGTGCAGCAGGCGCTCTTCTTTGGTCAATGGCCCCTGCACGGCGATCAAACCCTCGGGAAGCGCCATCTCGATCCGGCGTGCCTGGAGATCGACATTCTTCAGGTATGCCTTCACAAAAGGAATGAGCGCGGGCTCCGGGTTTCCCGTTCGCACCACGAGCATGGCTG
>DASYYO010000210.1:0-15787 GCA_035933805.1 Acidobacteriaceae bacterium
GGGATAAAATCATTTTGTTTCATAAGGGATAAATAATCTATGGCCACCACGACACACCCTGCGGAGATGGTAAACAGCGGCCAGGGGCTGGGCGAGCATACCGCCGAGCTTCATGAGCTCACTACCGAAGGTTCCAATGACGCATCGATCGGTTTTGATACAAAATCTGCTCTTGAGATCGCCCGCATCATCAACCATGAAGATTCCAAAATTGCGGCCGCGGTGAAGAAGTCGCTGCCCGAGATCGCACTGGTGATCGACATGGTGGCGCGCAGCCTGCGCGACGGCGGCCGGCTGATCTACGTGGGAGCGGGATCGAGCGGGCGCATCGCTGCGCTCGACTCCTCCGAATGCCCTCCAGCCTTCTCTACCTCTCCTCAAACGGTGCAATACATCATGGCCGGAGGACCCAAGGCGCTGGCCTCGGCGGTCGAAGTCAATGAGGATTCGCCCGAGCTCGGGCAGCGGGACATGGCCCGGCGCCGTCCCACACGCAAGGATGTCGTCATCGGACTCTCATCGAGCGGCCGCACTCCGTATGTCGTGGCGGCGGTGGAGTACGCCCGCGCGCGCGGCGCGAAGACGGCGGCGGTAAGCTGCAACCACAATACCCCGCTGGCCGCGGCGGCCGATATCGGCATCGTCGCCGAGGTGGGGCCGGAGGTGGTCTGCGGCTCAACCAGAATGAAGGCGGCGACCGCGCAGAAGATGGTGCTGAATATGATCACCACCGGCGCCATGACGCGGCTCGGCTACGTCTATGACAACCTGATGGTCAACGTCCACATGCAGAACAACAAGCTCGTGGAGCGGGGCATCACCATCCTGATGCGCGCCTGCACCATCGATCGCGAGACCGCTGTCCGCACCATCAAGTCCGCCGGCCGCAGCGTGCCGGTCGCGCTGGTGATGCTCAAGGCCGGCGTGGATAAACCCGAAGCTGTGCGGCGGCTGGCCAAGTCGGACGGAAACGTGCGCCTGGCAATCGAAGATACGACTCTCGAGTTGTAGCCCGCTCGTCTCACGGAGCATTGACCAGCACTTAGCAGCCCTATGGACAAATTTGTGATTCGCGGCGGCAATCCGCTGCTCGGAACCGTTCGTGTGAGCGGCGCCAAGAATTCGGCTCTGCCCTGCATGTCTGCGGCGATCCTCACCGACGAAGACGTGGTCCTCGAAAACGTCCCCCAGGTGCGCGATATCGAGACCGAGCGCAAGCTGCTGGTCGCGATGGGCGCCGAGGTTGAACTGGGTTACGGCCGCGCCCAGCACCGCACAACCATCAGCTGCCGCGTGCTCTCCGATCCAACGGCAAAATACGAGATTGTCAAGACCATGCGCGCCTCGTCGCTGGTCCTCGGCCCTCTGCTCGCACGCTGCGGCGTGGCCCGGGTGGCGCAACCGGGAGGCTGCGCCATCGGCGACCGTCCCATCGACCTGCATCTGAAGGGCCTTGAACGGATGGGCGCCACCATCCTGCAGGAACACGGGTATCTCGAAGCACGGGCCGATCGGCTCAAGGGCGCCCACATCGTCTTCGATAAGATCACCGTCACCGGCACCGAAGACCTGTTGATGGCCGCGGTGCTCGCCGAGGGCGAGACGCTGATGGAAAACTGCGCCCGCGAGCCTGAGGTGATGGATCTCGCCGCCTTGTTAACCGCCATGGGAGCAAAGATCGAGGGAGCGGGAACCCCCACGATCCGCGTTCAGGGCGTCGCCAGGCTGCGCGGAGCCAGGCACCGCATCAACCCGGACCGGATCGAGGCGGGAACCTTTCTCATCGCCGGAGCGATCACCGGCGGCGATCTGGTGCTGGCCAACTGCCAGCCTGCCCATCTCTCCGCTCTGATCGCAAAGCTAGCGGCCTCAGGGGTCCGCATCGATCCGATGGGATCGGATTCCCTCCGCGTGCGCAGCGAAGGCAACCTGCACGCGAACGATATCTCCACCGAGGAGTACCCGGGGTTTCCTACCGACATGCAGGCCCAGTACATGGCCTTGGCGACGCAGGCCGAGGGCACCTCCCTGGTGAAGGAAAATATCTTTGAGAATCGCTTCATGCACGTCGGCGAACTGGTTCGCATGGGAGCCAACATCAAGGTCGACGGACGCACCGCCATCGTGCGCGGGAAGTCGCCGCTCTCCTCCGCGGCTGTCATGTGCTCGGATCTCCGCGCTTCCGCTTCGCTGATTCTGGCCGCGCTGGTGGCCGATGGCGAGTCGATTCTCGACCGCGTCTATCACGTGGACCGGGGCTACGAGAGGATCGAGGAGAAGCTGCGCGGCGTGGGCGCGCAAATCCGGCGCATGGGCGACTTGTTCGGCAATGGAAGGCGGGATTAGCTCAGGGTTCGCCAAGGCCCCGCCACCGTCCAGTCCCTTCCCGACTTCCCTCTCACCCGTTCCATCCGCAGAGTGGAAAGAAGAGTGCGCTCCGCCTCACAAGCGAGTGTGATCCGTATCAGGCACGGTCGCTTTTCTGCTCGCAAGCGCCCGAAATCCCTGGATCTTCCAATCACACACTCGCCCGCTGAGCCTGCAGTTCGCCGCGCTACTTCGCGTAGAAGCGATAGCGGATGGTCCAATGCGCAGTCTGCCCCGGCGGAATGTTCAGATGGATGTATGCCTCCGGGCAGATCGTCGTGTGAATCGACCAGAAATTGAACCGCGAGATCGGCATGTCGGAGGTCTGCTCGACACCAACGCCGGTTCTTTGATCCTCGACGGTGATGTCGTAATCGGACACCCGATCGGAGTAGCCAGTCAGATAGCTGCTGGCTGCCAATCGCGGCTTCTGCGGCAGCTCCTTGAGGTAGACAATCTGCTTGCCTTCGATCCGGGCCAAAGGCTCCATCGACTGCTCGGCCTTCGGCTCAAACGGAAAGCGCACGACCATCCCCGGAGCTGTCGGAGCGCCATCGAGCATAAAGAAGTCGTGATCGTAGACCTCCATCTCGATCGTCCTGGTTCCAGTGTTCTTGAACTCGTGTTCGAGCAGAAGAACGGGCTCGCGCTTATCGAGTTTCAAGGTCTTCTGATAGACGTATGCGATGCCCAGGGAGGAATTGAGATGCTGGGTAAGGGAAACCTCGCTCCGCCTCGTACGAACCGTCCATTTCCCTCCGTCTACCAGAGGGTAGGGCGCCATGAACTTGTAAGGGGAATCATCGATCTTGCGCAAGACCCCGACCCCGGGCTTTACGAACAACTCGCCGGGCTTTGCCTCGCCATAGTTCAGCGCGCCATCGGAGGAGCGGAATTCCTCGACTGGCCCGGCAATGGCGTCGGCGATCATCGGGTCGTAATGGGAGAACCAGATTCCGAAGTAGGTATGGCCTTTGTAAGCCAGGCATGGAACCACACCGGACCAGTCGAACCGCGAACCCCGGTAATAGCCATTCTTCGCATCGGGAAGATAGACGACAGCCTGGACCGCTCCATTGGTGATGCTGGCCTTGGGGAAGGCCGATTGGGCGGCGGAAGAGCAGGGAGAAGCCGCGGCCGGCTGCCCCTCCTGGGCCGCGGAGGCGCCTCCGGCGGTCAATGCGGAACCGAGCAACACGATGGCAGCCGAGACGAAGAACCGTACGCGGTCGATTTTCAATTCAATCATCCTCACAACGAGATCTTTCGAAGGGTCACGTTCAAAGCCGGGTTGCATTGAAAGAAGACGCCCGATGCTGCCCGGCTTTTCCCTGACGGGATGACAGCGGCGTCCACGGCGGATTCTCTTCCGCGCTTCGGCTGCCTGCGGACCGGGATAGGAAGCGCGATCGGTCAGCATCGTTCATCCCAGCTTCTTTCCATCCATCTTGCAAGCAACCAGCGGGATTATATCCATGCAACCGACAACGTGTCATGGACCCAGAGCTTCGCGCGAGCCCGGCACTGGGCCAGCCCGAAGCTCTCATCCCGGGCGCAGGACTCTTCAAACCTCGCTCGAAACAAACCTTCTCCACTCGTTCCTGATAGACGATCATTCTTCAAGCCTTTTATGGACAATCTTCGTTACGGCGTGTACAAGAGCATTGGGGCCTTGAAAGACGTTAACTTAGGACTCCCGAACCCGGCGGAAGCAGCCCGTTTATGGCGGACGCGGGCAGGATGCCGAGGCCAAACAACAGACTTGTGAGGACTGACATTTTGAATTGGAGATCAATGTTGAGCAGGAAGACCCCGATTCTGGCGGCTGTGGTTCTCTGCTGGAGCGTCAGCCTGCCAAATGCACTCGCGGCCGACAAGGCTTCCGCCTCCGCCAAAGATCAGGACTGGCCTGTGTACAACGGCCGGCAGGAGCAGGATCACTATTCCACTCTTTCTCAGATCAATCGCAGCAACGTAAAGAACCTGGCCGTCGCATGGAAATACGACACTGGCGAACGGGGTGGCCTGGAGACCAATCCGCTCATCATCGGCAATGTTCTCTACGCGTTCACGCCGCACCACAACGTGATTGCTTTGGATGCGGCGTCCGGCAAGTTGATCTGGACCTTCGATCCCCAGGTTCCGGGCTTCGCGCGAGCGCGAGGCGTCTCGTATTGGACAGACGGCGCCGATCGCAGGATCTTTGCGCCGATTGGCAACTTCCTCTTCGCCCTCGACGCGAAGACGGGAAAGATCATCCCCGCCTTCGGGGAGGACGGGAGAATCGATCTGCGCAAGGGTCTGCGCGGCGATTACCACACTCAGTCGATTACTCTGACCACGCCCGGCACCATTTACAAGGATCTGATCATCGTCGGCGGACAGAATCCCGAGACGCATCCGTCGCCTCCGGGCGATATCCGGGCATTCGACGTGCGCACGGGAGCGCTGCGCTGGACCTTCCATACCATTCCCCATCCTGGCGAATTCGGATACGACACCTGGCCGAAGGAGGCATGGAAGAACGCCGGGGCGGCCAACAACTGGGCCGGCATGACCCTCGATGAGAAGCGAGGCATCGTGTATGTTCCCACGGGATCGGCAGTCTTCGACTTCTATGGAGGAGACCGCATCGGCAACGATCTCTTTGCCGATAGCCTGATCGCGCTCGATGCGGAGACAGGCAAACGGATCTGGCACTTCCAGGGCGTTCATCACGATCTCTGGGACCGCGACTTTCCCGCACCCCCCGCGCTGGTCACGCTCACTCGCAATGGAAAGCGGGTGGATGCCATCGCTCAGACGACGAAGTCGGGCTTCGTCTACGTCTTTGACCGGACGAACGGCAATCCGCTCTTTCCCATCCAGGAATCGAGCTACCCGCCGAGCAATGTACCCGGAGAGAAGACCTCTCCAACGCAGCCCCTTCCGGCCGCGCCGGCTCCCTACACTCACCAGAGCGTGACCGCCGACACGCTCACCACGCGCACGCCCGAGGCCCACGCGTGGGCAGAGAAGCAATTCAGCACATTTGTCAGCGGAGGTCAGTTCATTCCGCCCAGCGTGGACAAGCTGACGGTGGATATGCCGGGCTTTGCCGGAGGCGGAGAGTGGGGCGGACCAGCCGTCGACCCGACGACCGGCGTGCTCTATGTCAACGCAAACGACACCGCATGGCTGGTCGGGCTGACAGTTCCGCCCCCGCCCGGCAGCGTGGGCGAACAGATCTATCAGAACCAATGCAGCGTCTGCCACGGGATCAACCGGAGAGGATCGCCTCCTTCCGTCCCAGCGCTGGTAGGGATTGAAGGTATCCTGACCGACAAGGAGATCGCGGAGACGATCCACACCGGCAAAGGGCGCATGCCCGCCTTTCAATTGAACGAGCAGGAGACGGAGTCCCTGGTCCGGTATCTGACGAAGTTTCCCCAGCAGCAGGAAGTGCACCGCTCGCAAAACAGAGCCCAGGCGCCGCCGGAAGCAGCCCCCAAGCCGACGGCCGGCAACGATGACATGCCGTACAAGACCATTGGCTTTCGCAGATTCACCGATCCCGAGGGATATCCGGCGACCGCTACTCCCTGGGGAACGTTGAGCGCCATCGATCTGAACACGGGCAAATACCTCTGGCAGATTCCTTTTGGCGAGTATCCGGAGCTTGTGGCGAAGGGGATGCGCAACACCGGATCAGACAACTATGGCGGCCCGGTCGTCACAGCAGGCGGACTGCTCTTTATCGGCGCCACCGTCTTCGATCAGAAGTTCCACGCGCTGGATGCCCGGACAGGCAAGGTGCTGTGGGAGACAGAGCTGCCTTATGCCGGCCTGGCGACTCCCTCGACCTACATGATCAACGGCAAGCAGTACGTGGTCATCGCGGCGGGAGGAGGACAGAGCAATCCGAAGCCGTCGGGAGGGATCTACATCGCCTTCGCTCTTCCCTAGTCACTCCATACTGACCAGGCGTTGCCCTTCCGCTCCGCGAAGATCCAGACGCTCTGCGGCTCGCGACCTTTGCTCGACCGGATTGCATCTCAATTCACCGGAGGTTCCTGATGGCAAATCCGGACCGCGCTCTTCGCGACCAACTCATTGAATTCCTCAGGGGCGGGGGCGCGCATGTCTCCCTTGCTTCCGCTCTGGAGAACTTCCCCGCTGACCTTTACGGAGCCAAGCCGAACAATCTTCCGCACTCCGCGTGGGAGCTGCTGGAGCACATGCGCATCGCGCTCCATGACCTGCTCGATTTCTGCACCAACCCGGAATATGTCGAACCTTCGTGGCCGGCGGATTACTGGCCCAAGTCTCCAGCCCCTCCGTCGGAGGAAGCATGGAGAAGGTCGGTCCAAGCGCTCAAGGAAGATGTGAAGGGCTTCGAGCATCTGATCGGCAACCCGGAGACCAACCTCTATGCGGAGATTCCCTGGGCCACCGATAAACAGACGATTTTGCGCGAGGCGCTGCTGGCGGTCGATCACAACAGCTATCACACCGGCGAACTCGTGATGCTGCGCCGCGCGCTCAACGCCTGGAAGGGCTAGCATCGCCCGCTGAGAGTGAGGCTGGGGCGAACCCCGCTCCCGGCGGTGGTTCACCTCCTCCAGAAGAGACGGACGAGCGCGCGCCTGGCCTTGTGACAGGATCGAGTCATGGCGGTTCAACGAATGCCCGGAGGGACCCGGCCGCTGCGGTTGCTGATGGTAGGCGACTGCATGCTGGGCCGGGGTCTGAATCAGGCCCTGGAACGGAATCCGCCGGAATATCCCTGGGGCGACACGCTGCCTCTCTTCCGCGGCGCCGATGCATCCTTCTGCAATCTTGAGTGCGTCGTTTCAGACCGCGGCGAGCCCTGGCACGAATTCGAGAAAGCCTTCCATTTCCGTTCTTCGGCCAAGAACATCTCGGCACTTACGACGGCAGGGATCCGCCTGGTGTCTGTCGCCAACAACCATGTTCTGGACTATGGAGACGATGCGCTTCTGCAGATGTTGGAACTGCTGGACTATGCGGGCATCGCTCACAGCGGCGCAGGGGCTACCCTGGCCGAGGCATCCCGGATCGCCAGATGCGAGATCCGCGGCTGGCGGTTAGGTCTTCTTGCATTCACCGACAATGAATCGTCCTGGGAAGCTGGGCCGCAGCGCCCCGGCACCTTCTACCTTCCGGTCACGCTTCAGGATAAACGGGCACAACGCGCGATCAGAATTGTGCGCGAGCGGGCCGATCTGGATCTGCTGATCGTCTCGGCCCACTGGGGCTCGAATTGGGGCTATTCTCCTCCGGAGGAGCACATTCAATTCGCCCATGCCCTGGTGGATGCCGGCGCCGATATCGTCGTCGGGCACTCAAGTCATGTCTTCCGCGGCATCGAGTTCTACAAAGACCGCCCCATCCTCTACAGCACCGGGAACTTTGTCGACGATTATGCCGTCGATCCGGTCGAGCGGAACGACGAGTCTTTTCTTTTCGTGGCGGAGATGAGTGAGCATGCCCCGCCAATCCTCCGCTTGCACCCGTCGAGGATCGAGTACTGCCAGGCGCGCCTTGCCGGCGAAGCGGAGGCGGAGAGCATCGCCCTAAAAATGCAGACACTGTGCGCACCCTTCGGCACGCGGTCGCATTGGAACCGCGAAGAGCGGACGCTTGAACTCAGCGCGAAGAAGGACGAGAGATACCCGGCCGCTGTGGAGCCTCCCGCAGCGAATGCCTGATCCATTCCAATCGCTGCCGCTTCTCAGCCCTTCTTCCGGCCCGGGAAGTGGTGGAGAGATGCAGCCTCCACCGTCTTCTCAGCCGAAGGAAGCCGAAGCACCGCGCGCGCCTTGATCTCTTCCAGGCGGTCCCCGGGAAATCCGTTCACGTTCAGCAATTCTTCCCAGTCGTGAAACATGCCGCCGTGCCTCTTGCGGTAGGCGACGATTCTCCGCGCGACATCGGCTCCGATTCCCGGCAGCTCCGTAAGGTGTTTGCCGGTTGCCGTATTCAGATCGATCTTCTCTGGTTCCATCGTTTGCCGGTTCCATTTCCCGGCGGAGCCGAACTCCCGCTCTCCTTCTCTCGAAGGTCTGCGGCGAACCACATCAGCCACGGTGGCGTAATGCAACCGGCTCCTAGGCGGGCCTGGAGAGCTCCTGCCCGCGCCCCTGCTCAAAGACCGTCTTCAGAGAGACAAACTCCCGGTCCATCAGGCTCCTGGGATCCACGCCGATCAAGGCTGCAACCGCATGCCCGAGAAGACCTCCGGGCGGGGTGTAATTCATCTGAACGTGCACCTGCGTGTAACCGTCTTTTTCAGGGTTGAGGCGGATGACGCCCCAGTTGTCGATGGCAGAGCCCCGCAGGCTGCGCCATTCCACCAGCTTGCCCGGAACCTGCCGTGTGATCGTTCCCGTCCAGCTCAGCGGAATGCCTGCCGGTCCAAGGATGCGCCAGCGATAGATCCCATCTTCTTCGCGGGTCACCTCCTGAATATGCGGAAAGGCCCTTGGATAATTCTCCGGGTTCACCCAGAAGGAGTAGAGCTCTTCCGGCGTTGCACGAACTCGTACTGCCTTCTGCAGCATGAGCGAGGGGCCCGGCCCGGCGCCTACCAGGTTGCGGAACGGCATGTTGAGGATGGAACGGCCGAGGAGAACCGAGCCTGCGATTCTCATTCCCTTACCCAGGGGCTTGCGACCGAAGAGCCCATAACCGATGAGTCCGAGAGCCGTTGCCCCGGCGAGAACGCGGGCCGTCGGCGACCATTCTTCCCGGAGAAATTCCGGCACCCGTCTGCGTGGTCTACCTCCCTGCAGAGCCGAGATGTGCTCCGGCTGGTCGGTGATATTGAGGCACGAGGATACTTCCTTTACTCCCCTGACGGTCTCCACCATCTTCTCGAGATTGTCCGCCTCCTCGGCGAGAACCCAGCCGCTCAGGGTCACCTTTCCGTCTTTGCACTCAACTTCCATGGCATGCGGATGCGAGACCACGCGGCCGAGAGCGGTTCGAACCCGCTGCTTGAGGATCTCGTCCGATACTGGCTCCCCATGAAGGAGATTGTCCGTCTCCGCGATCGCGCCTTCGACCCGGTGGCGGAAGTCCCGGCGGAAGCGTCCCGCGAATCTCTCCACTTCGTGTTCGGAGCGCACCAGAGCATCCTTCCATCCATTTCGGCGCCTTCTTCCCTGCTGCGGATCGAGCAGGTACATGGTGAGAGCGCCGGCTCCATAGATGCCCGCCCGCGTCATATCCCAATGCCGATTTTTCATAGACACCTCCGATTCGGGAATCGTACTCGCGGCTCAAGGCTCTGGCTGTGACTTGCGATACAAACAATTGCCGGCCGGTCGCGCTCCAATGAAGAGCAGGTCTTGCGCTCGCGTCGTTGTTCAGGTGGCTATTCCCAGGCAGATGGCCCACGCGGCCGCCGCCAGAGATGAGCCGGCGGAATGTACCCGGCTCAAGGAGGGGGTTATGTTTCGTGACAGAGTGGAAGCAGGCCGGCAGCTGGCCAAAAAGCTCACCCGCTATGCGAACCGGGACGATGTTCTGGTCCTCGGGATTCCCAGGGGTGGGGTTCCGGTTGCATTTGAAGTTGCACAGGCGCTCCACGCACCGCTCGATATCCTGCTGGTGCGCAAACTGGGGACGCCGGGACAACAGGAGCTTGCGATGGGCGCAGTCGCCAGCGGCGGAGTTCGCATCTTCAATCAGCCGGTGATTGAAGAACTGCAAATCCCTCAAGAACAGATCCTGGAGGCGATTGCGGCGCAGGAAGCCGAGCTCGAAAGGCGTGAGCAGCTCTACCGCGGCGTCCGGCCGGGGATCTCCGTCAGAGGAAAGATCGCCATCCTGGTGGATGATGGAATCGCCACCGGGTCGAGCATGCTTGCCGCGATCAGCGCCTTGCGAACACTCCAGCCAAAGAAGATCGTTGCGGCGGTGCCCGTTGCCTCGCCGAACGCAGATCAGAAACTCCGGCAGGCGGCCGATGAATTCGTCTGTGGGGAAACCTCCGAATGGTTCATCAGCATCGGCCAGTTCTATGAAGACTTTTCCCCGACGGAAGATGCGGATGTTCACGCGCTGCTGGAGCGCGCCGCCAAGGTATCTCCCCACAAGTCAGAGAAACGAGGAGCCGCCTGAGCTGGCGCCATCGTCTCTTCTGAAACGAGCGGACGCGGTCAAACACCCCCCGCTTTCCCATTCGTTCTTGGGGTGTGCCGGAACGGCAGATACAAGAGAGTGAAGAGCCCAAGCGCAATCCCCTCCGAGGCGGCGATATACCAGGGCCAGGGTCCCAACAGGTCGAGGAGGGATGGATTCGCCGGCTTCGCCCGGAGATACATGTAATTTGTGCTGAAGAAGAAATCAAAAGTGCCTATGGCTGCGGCAAAGAGGTTGAGGGCGAGCATCCCTCTCCAGACAGAGCCAGGCCGCGGCCGCGCCTGCCCGGACCACACGAGATAGAGCGCGCCGGCGACAACCAGCCCATGCATGACAAAGAACTGGACCGTGGAGAAGGAGGGAAAGGTCTCCCAGAGATCCGGGGTGAGCAGCGCCATGGAGGTTCCCGCGAGCGCGCCGTAATAAGCAAGCTCGCAGATCAGTGGATGGAGCGTCAGCAAGGCAACGATCATGAGGCAGAGTGTCGCATCGCAAAGCTCCAGAGGCAGGCTGTAGGGGAAGGTGAGCCAGCCATGTGCTGCCAGATATCCATACTGGACCAGAGCGTCCGAAAGAATGGCGGCCGCCAGCGCCACTCGCAGATTCCTCCGCCCGGCGAAGATCGAACGGGCTGAGATCAAGCGATCGGTGAGAGTGAGGACTGCCGCGAAGAGAGGAATGGCGCTCAGGATTGCGATGTGGACCGCGGCGGGAACAGCAAATCTTGCTTGCATGGCTTGTTCTCTGTCGAAAGGCCGGGAGAGGACATCCATGACCATATCCCAGCCGGGCCGTTTCCATGGGACTTCCCTGAAAAACCAGGCGCCTCGACGAGCGGCACGGTCTTTTCAGGAGATGAACAGCGCCATCGCGGAAAGCCGATTCTTCAGAGAATAATGAGGGGATCTCGCCAGAGGAGGAATCTTCCATGCAGATCCAGAGCTCAGCCTTTCGCGCAGGAGAATCGATTCCTGTCCGGTACACGTGCGAGGGCGAAGATATCTCGCCGGAGTTCTCCTGGAAAGACGCTCCGAAGGGAACGAAGTCCTTCGTCCTGATCCTCCACGACCCGGACGCGCCCAGAGAAGGAGGTTTCACCCACTGGGTGGTCTACGACATCGATCCGGGCGTCCATCAGGTCAAAGAGCATGCGCCCAATCGCGAGAGAGTTGCCGGTCTCGGGGAGCAGGGCAGGAACGATGGCGGCAGGATTGGCTATATGGGACCGTGCCCTCCCTCGGGGACGCATCACTACGTAGCAAAGCTTTTTGCCCTCGACGCACGGCTCAATTTGAAGCCGGGCGCGACCCGCGAGGAGGTCGAACGAGCCATGAAGAGCCATGTGCTAGACCAAGCTACCTTGACGGGCACCTATTCCAAAAAGGCGGGACGAGTCGCGTAGAGTGGGCTTGGCGTTGGACCAAAAACGGCCTTCGCTCTCGCGTTCGGAGATCTCACTCCGTCCAGGGAGCGGGGGCGCGGGTTGGTGGGCGATCGCAACAGCTATCGGACGGGCAAGCTCGTGATGCTGCGCCGCTCGCTCAACACCTGGAAAGGCTGGCATAGACGTCCCCTAGCACGGGCCTCCTATTGTGAAGCTGACAGCGAGCCTTCGCTTCGGGCGTTGGTCCTCTCGGCCCCATCCGGAAGACGACTCTATACGGATGAGCACTCCCGTCACAGGCGCTCCTAGCGCTCGGGTGCGTACTCACGAAGCCAGCAAGCGGAGCGCTGACCTGTTGCCGCTGATCGAACAGGCCAGACGCGTGCTCATTTCCGGCTAGGATGCGGTCTGGGCTTGTTGGATGCTTGAATGAGTGGCTCTCACCTGCTTATCCGTTTGTCGCTGCAATAGAGCAAAGAATCCAAAGCCAAGCGTATCGAGTTGGTCTGGAGTAACGTCAAGGTCGATAACGCCGAATACTTTAGATGGGTCCCTGACCGCATTTTTTACGGCTGTTTTGATCTCATTAGCCTTTGTTATTTCAATTTCGGCTGTATCGAGCTTCGACGTAAACTCGCCGCTGGACGCATGTCTGCATAGTGCGAATTCGTGTGACCCATCCTCGGGAATTTGAACACACAATTTAGGATCGTCCGCCGTGCAGTTCATCCAAACATTGAAGTCAACTTTCATATTTTCACCTTTCCTAGTACCGGATTGAACTCAGCTTACGGTTTGCAAACCGTATCGCGACGTTAATTGCAAATCAGTAAACAACGGTTATTTTGGCTGTAACCTGCTACGCAACCAGGACGGTGCAGGTACGCTAGCTGTGTTCGAGGAATGGCTCTTTCTGCTCCCTGCTGACCTGCCAGAGCACTATGTGTTCCCTTCGGAGTCGGTACGGCCTGATCGGTCAGAAGGGCAGGTTTGGCGGCAAGGTAGCGCCGTACGAGATGTTTCCAGACCAGCCCATCAAGAGCTTTCAGTCAGCTTGGCGCACAGCGAAGAAATCGGCGAAGGGCGAGTGCTGCTGGCACTCCTTCAGGCACACTGCCGCATCGCGCATAAGCGCTGGAGGAACAACCGATTCGACTCTTCAGGAGTCTCGGATGGATGAGCCCGAGGATGGTCGAGCGCGATGTCCACGTACGGAACGCACCGAACCGGCAGGTAGTGGCTGTGCTTGATAAGCCCTGCCAAAATCCACCACGGCATAATTGCTATCCTGGAGGCTGGTGCCGTAAGTTGTTGACGCGGGTTGGTGGGCAGTGAGGGACTCGAACCCCCGACTTCCTGCTTGTAAGGCAGGCGCTCTAACCAGCTGAGCTAACCGCCCATGCGCTGCGGCACGATCCCTCTTAGTCTATCGAATTTCGCTGTTCCGTCAACGAAGCGGAGGCTCTCCGCACTCCGCGCTGCCGGAGGCTGCGGTTCCGCGGACGACGCGGAATCCGTAGTCCGCGTAGTGAAACTCGGGCGGAATGCTCGAACGAGCCGAGCATCGTGAGATCTTGACGTGGTGGCGCCAGGAGCCGCCGCGCGACGATCTTCTGCTTCCCTCAGCCGGTCCCTGGGGATTGCGAGCCGGAGAGGCCGCATAATACTCGGGGTCAAACCAGTCGCTGCACCACTCGTGCACGTTCTCGCACATCTCGAAGAGCCCGTAAGCATTCGCTTCCGACTCTCCGACGGGCTCGGGGCCGGTCTTCCAGCGTTCGCCATACCTGGACCGGGAGGCCGGCGGCTCGTCGCCCCAGGGATACAGCAGCCCCTCCGAGCCACCCCGCGCGGCCCGCTCCCATTCGGCTTCGGCCGGCAGGCGATACTGCATCCCGCTCCTGCCTGAGAGCCACGCACAGTAATCCATGGCGTCAAACCAGGAGACCCCTACCACCGGCTGCCTGGGATGGCTGAAGCTCGCCTCTCCCCAGAAAGGAGGCGGCGTGCGGCGTGAATCATCGAGGAAGAGCGCGTACTCGCCGGTTGTGACTTGAGTCGCCGCCATCTCAAAGCCGTCCACCCAGACCCGGTGGACCGGCACTTCCACGCTCTGGCCGGCTGGACACCCCATGGAGAACCAGCCAGCGGGAATCGCGACCAAGGCCGGCTCGGGAACGGCCATCGGCGACTGCCCGGAGCTGAGCGTCGAGCCCTCATTCAAAGCCGTGCCGCGAATCATGGAAGCCGCCTTCCGCCTCGGCTCGTGGATGCTCGAACGCGCGGCGGGGTGAACCTTTACTATATCCGCGGCTAGCGGGTCGGGTGCTGTGGTCTTCCACCCTTGCTGCGCAAGGCACCCCTTTTTCGCTGCGCTACCGGCTTTGGAGAGCTGCGGAGTTTGGCACGGGATGGGCCGGAAGCATCCAGCCGGCACTGCCCGAGTTTTTGAATCGGCGAAACTCGACCCGTTGACGCGCTTCCCTTCCCGCTGTGCAATAGGAGAGCCAAATTCCAGCCGGAGGAGCGAGTGGTTGCGCCGTAAACTGTGTTCACGTCCGAGGAGGGACAGGATCGTCATCCTGCGCCTCCTCCCACAAGATGAGAGATTTGCTATCCAAAACGGTAGCCGCAAGTCTGATGACCATGCGCAAGCCAGGTCAGGAAGGTTGAGAATTCTCCGTGAGAGCCTTTGATTCCTCGAAGTTGGTCCTATGGGCGGCCATTGCACTCTGTTCCCTCGCAGTTCCTTCACACCTCAACGCGCAAGCTCAGTCGCAGATCCTGCCGCGTATTACGCAGGAGGTGAATGAATCCTCCCTGGTGACGCTGCGCGGGACGGTCAGCCCGCTGGCGAACGCGCAGAACGATGCAGGAGCGGCATCGCCGGACCTGCGCCTGGAGAGAATGCAGCTGGTGCTGCAGCGCAGCCCAGGGCAGGAGGCCGATCTCCAGCAGCTCATCGCGGACATGCACACGCCGGGCACCGCAAACTATCACAAATGGCTTACCCCCACGCAGTTCGGCAATCAATTTGGCCCCTCGGACCAGGATATCCAGGCGATTGAGAACTGGGTCGAGTCCCATGGCTTTCAGGTAGGCACGCTGAACCCAGGGAAGGGATCGCTTGAGATCTCCGGCACGGTCGGCCAACTGCAGGATGCCTTCCACACCTCGATTCACAAATACATCGTCGACGGCCAGCCGCACTTCGCCAATGCAAACGAGCCGCAGATTCCGGCCGCGCTTGCTCCGGTATTGAAGGGATTCGTCTCCCTGAACAACTTTCCCGTTCACCGCATGAGCCGCTATCTGGGCAAGGCGACCTATGATCCCACGACCGGACAGGCGACGCCGCAATGGACCAACCCCAGCGGCAGCTCCCCTCTGGGATACGACCTGGTGCTCTCCCCCAAGGATTTTTATGTACAGTACGATCTCAATCCGCTGCTCAATGCGGGCACCAACGGCGCGGGCCAGACGATCGCGATCATCAATGACGCAAATATCAATCTCAATGTCGTAAACAACTTCCGCACGCTTTTTGGTCTCCCTGCCAATCCGCCGCAGGTCATCATCGACGGCAACGACCCGGGAATTGATGGAATCAACAATCCCACGGGGCCGAACTACGATTCCATCGAGGCCTATCTGGACGTCGAGTGGTCGGGCGCGATCGCTCCCAATGCAAACATCGATTTCGTGATCGGCGCCGATACAGCCATTGAGAGCGGCCTGATTCTGGCCGCCGAGCGAGCCATCTTCAGCAACCTCGCGCCGGTCATGAGCCTCAGCTTCGGCGCCTGCGAGCAGTCCCTGGGCAGCGGAAATAGTTTTCTTAATACCCTGTGGGAGCAGGCGGCTGCGGAGGGCATTACCGTGCTTGTG
>DASYYO010000211.1:0-25052 GCA_035933805.1 Acidobacteriaceae bacterium
ACAGAGCCTTCACCGATAACCGGCGGGCCCAGCCCTTTCACTGGTTTATCTACGAGGCCGGAGACTCTGACGCGCAGATGACCATCGACACGTCCACAGGGCCGAGTGCGGCCCTGCCGCTCAGTCTCGCGCTCACCGTGCGCAGTGCGACGCCGGCCGCGCAGGCAGGCATTGCCAATGAAGGCTACTGGGGCATTGCTGTCCGGCCGAATACGGTCTACCAGGGCTCCTTTTACGCGAAGGCGGCTGATCCCGCGATCGGGCCCATCACCGTAAGCCTCAGAAACAGCGATACGGGCAGCGTGCTGGCGGTCGCCAACGTTCCGGCGCTCACCTCCGAATGGAAGCAGTATCAATTTACCCTTCGCTCGGACGCATCCGCTCCTTCAGTCAACAATCGCCTGGTGCTGACTGCCGGCAAGCCAGGAACCGTCTGGTTCAGCATGGTTTCGCTCTTTCCTCCCACCTATCACGATCGCGTGAATGGAAACCGCGCGGATCTGATGGAAAAGCTCGCTGCCATGCACCCGGCATTTCTTCGCTTTCCCGGCGGAAACTACCTCGAAGGCGACCATGTAAGCGACCGCTTTCCATGGCAGAAGACCCTCGGTCCGCTGGTCGACCGCCCTACTCATCCGAGTCCATGGAACTATCTCTCGTCCGATGGCATGGGGCTGCTTGAGTTTCTGGAATGGTGCGAGGATCTGAAGATAGAGCCGGTGCTTGCAGTGTATGCCGGCTACTCTTTGAAACAGGATTACGTTCAACCCGGAAGAGCTCTGGAGCCGTATGTCGCCGAGGCCCTGGATGAATTGGAGTATGTTACCGGAAGCACCGGGACCAGGTGGGGCGCCGAGAGGGCGAGGGATGGCCATCCTGAGCCGTTCAAGCTTACGTATGTCGAGATCGGCAATGAGGATAACCACGATCGCAGCGGGACCTACGATGGCCGCTTTACCCAGTTCTACAAGGCGATCAAGGCGAAGTATCCCGAGCTCCAGTTGATCGCTACGACACCGGTCAAGGGCGTCAGGCCTGATGTGATTGACGACCACTATTACCATTCCGCGCAGCAGTTTTATGACGACGTCGGCCACTACGACAAGACCGACCGGCAAGGCCCGAAGATCTTTATTGGCGAATGGGCGACGAGGGAGGGAAGCCCCACGCCGAACTTCAACGGCGCTCTGGGAGATGCGGCTTGGATGACGGGCATGGAGAGAAACAGCGACATTATCGTCATGTCCTGTTACGCGCCTCTGTTCGTCAATGTGAATCCCGGCGGCATGCAGTGGGAGTCGGACCTGATTGGGTATAACGCGATGAGCAGCTATGGATCGCCGAGCTATTATGCCCAGGTCATGTTCAGCAATCACGTCGGCGATCAGATCCTGAGAGCAAAGCTCGACGGCTCCGCACTGAGGTTTTTTTATTCTGCAACGCGCGGCTCAAAAGACGGGAAGGTGTACTTGAAGCTCGTCAATGCGACCTCAAGTCCACGGCCTCTGAACATCCGCCTGGATGGCGTGAGTGCTGCCAACCTTAATCCCGAGGGAAAGGTGATCTCATTGAGCGCGGAGCGGCCGGAGGCGACCAATACCATTCTTGAACCGCAGAAGATTGTGCCGGTGGAACGGACGGTCAGCGGGGTTGGGCCGCAGTTCTCCTACACCGTGCCGCCATATTCGATTCAGGTATTGCAGTTGTCGGACCGCTGAAGATCTTCGCAGAGAGCGGCAAATTCTGCGGCGGACGCAGAGATGGTGCAGACGGTATAATTCGTCCGTTGCGCATTGGCCGGTTTCAGGGAAAATGTTTTCTTATGCGGGCGCCGGGAATTCCCCGTGCCGTCTGCAGGGCTGACGGTACCGCGTTCCACTTCCCGGGGCGAGAGCACGATGCGGTTTCAGGAGGCTGTTCCTTGTACTCATTCTTCCGTTGCAAAATACTCCCGCTGCTCGTGCCGTTCCTTGTGGCCGCCACTGCGGGGGCGCAAAGCGCGGCTCCAACGCTCTCTATTGATCTCGCTCAGGTCAAGGGCAAGGCCAGCCCGATGCTGTATGGCCTGATGACCGAGGAGATTAATTACTCCTATGACGGCGGCATCTACGGGGAGCTGGTACGGAACCGGACCTTCCAGGACAATCGGCGAAGTCCAGCGCACTGGGTCATCGATGAGGCGGGAGACGCCGACGCCTCGATGGCGCTCGATACTTCTACCGGACCCAGCACGGCTTTGCCGCTCAGCCTCGCCCTCACCATCCGCAACGCCACACCTGCCGAGCCTGCCGGCATCACCAATGAAGGGTACTGGGGCATTCCCGTCCGGCCGAACACGGTCTATCACGGATCGTTCTACGCCAAGGCAGGCGATCCTGGGGTCGGGCCGATTGCCGTCAAGCTCATGAACAACGACACGGGCCACGTGGTCGCCTCCGCCACGGTTTCCTCGCTGAGCCCGGATTGGAAGCAATACGAGTTCACGCTTCGCTCCGACGCCTCTCCTGCTTCCTCGGCCAACCGCCTGATTCTCAGCGCCGGCAAGCCGGGAAAGATCTGGTTCAGCCTTGTCTCCCTCTTCCCGCCGACTTATCATGACCGGGTCAATGGCAACCGTATTGACTTGATGGAGAAGCTCGCCGCCATGCATCCGGCATTTCTCCGCCTTCCCGGAGGAAATTATCTGGAGGGAAACCACATCGACGAGCGCTTCGAGTGGAAGAAGACGATCGGACCGCTGGTGGATCGTCCTACCCACCTGAGTCCATGGAACTATCGCTCCTCCGACGGCATGGGTCTGCTGGAATTTCTGGAGTGGTGCGAAGACCTGAAGATGCAGCCGTTGCTGGCGGTCTATGCCGGTTATTCCTTGCGTGGCGAGCACGTCGAACCCGGGAATGACCTGACGCCGTACGTCAATGATGCGCTGGACGAGTTGGAGTATGTCACCGGAAGCACCAGTACCAAATGGGGGGCGGAGCGGGCCAGGGATGGCCATCCGGAGCCCTTCAAGCTGACCTACGTCGAGATCGGAAATGAAGACTGGTTTGACAAAAGCGGTTCGTACGACGGTCGCTACACCCAGTTTTACAAGGCCATCAAGGCGAAATACCCCGACCTGCAGTTAATTGCCACAACGCCGGTGAAGGGGATTACTCCGGACGTCGTCGACGACCACTACTACCGTTCGGCGCAACAGTTTTACGAAGACGTAGGACACTACGACAAGACAGACCGCAAGGGTCCCAAGATCTTTGTCGGTGAGTGGGCGACGCGCGAAGGCGGACCGACTCCCAATTTTGGCGCCGCGCTGGGAGACGCCGCCTGGATGACCGGAATGGAGAGGAACAGCGACATCGTTGTTATGGCAAGCTATGCGCCCCTGTTGGTCAATGTCAATCCGGGCGGTATGCAGTGGGAATCCGATCTGATCGGTTACAACGCGCTCCATAGCTACGGTTCCCCGAGCTACTATGCTCAGGTCATGTTCAGCAATCATCTCGGCGACCAGATTCTGAATGCCACACTCGACGGCGAAGCGACGAGATTCTTCTACTCGGTCACTCGCAGCTCCCGGGACGGCAAGCTGTACCTGAAGCTGGTGAACGCGACTTCCAACCCTAGTGTGGTGAAGATTCAATTGACCGGGGGCTCCGTCGCCAGGAATGGAAAGATGGTAGCCCTGAGCGCGAAGACCACCGCAGCGACCAATTCGATCACGGAGCCGGAAAAAATCGTTCCCGTCGAGAGCACGATCAACGATGCGGGGGCCCGGTTCTCTCACACCATGCCTCCCTACTCGATTCAGGTGCTGGAACTGCAAACCCATTAGGGTGGCTGCACGCTGTTCCGCAGACGCAGGCGCCCGCCAACAGCGGGCCGGTTTCGATCGGCCCGCTCGTACGGCTTGTCGCCGGACTTTGATCAAGAATCGAGGTTTGGCGCCACCGGAAGGCTTTTCCGCCGGGTACCAACGAGGCCGGCGGAGCAGATACTATGGGTACAGCAGGCATATTTCACGACGTGTGGGTAAGGTTTTGCAGAGGCATCCCGTTTTGATTGGAAGGGCAGAGTCTTGCGCCGGGAATCGGCCGATGTTCTGCCTCCGTCGGCGCCTTGCTCTGCTTGCCGTCGCAGTTGTTTTGTTTCCTCTGCTGAGGATCTCGGGAGATGCGCAGAGCACGGATCAACAGGCAATTCAGTTGATGCGTGCAGGCAAGTTTCATGAGGCTGAGCTGCTTTGGCGGCAGATCGCAAAGAGCAATCCGACGGCGGCTCCGGTTCATGCCAACCTCGGGCTTGCGCTAGCGGAGCAAGGCGACCTTCCGGGTGCTGCCGCGGAGTATCGAAGGTCTTTGGCGCTAAGTCCCCATCAGCCGGAAGTCTCTCTGGATCTGGGTCTGGCCGAGTTCAAGCAAGGGCATTTCACGGCTGCGATTCCGCCCTTTCGCGCTGCTTCCCGGGCAAAGCCGCAGGATGCACGCATCAAGGTGCTGCTCGGCATGAGCTACTTTGGCGCACGTGAATACCTCAAGGCAATTCCTTATCTCCAAACCGCCAGCAAGGCCGATCCTGGCAACCTGGAGTTGCACAACGTGCTTGCGCAAAGCTGCATGCAGAGCAAGCAGCTTGATTGCGCGTTGGAGGAGTTCAAAGCCATTCTTGCGGTCAATCCGGACTCGGTTCAAGCTCACATGATGATGGCCGAAGCTCTCGATGGAGCGAGCCGGCGGGCTGAAGCGATCCAGGAGCTTGAGACGGCCGAGCGCATTGCGCCGAACGAACCGAATGTTCACTTTGAGCTGGGGTACCTTTATTACACTCAGCGCGACTACGATCGTGCGGTTCCTGAATTTCAGCTGGAATTGAAGAATAATCCCGGGTACGCTCAGGCCTACACCTACCTTGGAGATATTGCGTTTCACAAGAATGACGACGCCGGAGCCGAGCCGCTCCTCAACAAGGCGCGCGAATTGGGAGACCAGAGCCGGCTCGTCTACTTCGACCTGGGCTGTGTCTACGCGGACGAGAAGCGAAACCAGGAAGCGCTTGCGGCCTTCCAGCGCGCGGAGCAGATCGATCCTGCCGAACCCGATGCCCACTATCGGCTGGCCCGCCTCTACATGACCCTGGGGCAAAAGCAGAAGGCGGACGAGGAGTTCGCGAAGACCAAACAGCTGCACAGCAAGACCGAAGAATCTTTGATTCAAAAGGTGTCCGGGGGAGCTGCCAATACATCCGGCGGCAATGCTGCCCAAGCCCCGCGTCCTTAGTCCTTGTATTAGGGCCTGTTAACACGATTGGGACGGCGGCGACGGGAGCCAATTTTTTCGAGCTCTAGAAGTGAGGAGCGACGAATATCGGGAATCTTCGAGCGACGAGCGACAACGAAATCGGGAAAATTGGCCCCGCCCTTCAGGTTGCGGAGAAAGTTGGGTCATACTTCGTTGTCCTCCTCGACTTTGGAACCACCAAAGCCCTCGGACTCCGTCTCGTCTGACCCGATTTTCGCTCGCAACGCCGTCGGCCCCAATCGTGTCAACAGGCCCTAACAAAGGCAGGCTCTTGATCAATCGTCGCGATTTTCTCTGGATGGCAACCAGTTCCACCCTGGCCATGGCGCAGGGCGTCATTACTCGAAACCTCAAACCGTTGCCGCGAGGAAAGCCCTCGGGCATCCCATTCAATGCCTACTTTACCGATGTCGCGGCCCAGGCCGGCCTCGTCCATCCTGTGATCTACGGCGGCACCAGGCGGAAGAACTACATCATCGAGACGGTAGGCTGCGGGGTCGCCTTTCTGGATTACGACAACGACGGCTGGCTGGATATCTTTGTGCTCTGCGGAACGAGGATGGAGGACCCGGTGCCCGGTTCGACCAACCGGCTCTACAAAAACAACCGGGATGGAAGTTTCACCGATGTGACCGAGAAGGCAGGCCTTCTGCGCACCGGCTGGGCCAGCGGCGTCACCGTTGCGGACTACAACAACGACGGCTTTGAAGATATCTTCGTGACCTACTACGGGCAGAACGTACTCTATCGGAACAACGGAGACGGCACCTTCACCGACGTAACCAGGCAGGCCGGGCTCCTCTATGAAGGCAACACGCGCTGGGGTTCAGGCTGCACCTTCATCGACTACGATCGGGATGGTCATCTCGACCTCTTCGTTTCCAACTACGTCGATCTGCATCTGGACAAGCTGCCCAAGCCTGGCGCGAACCCGTACTGCAACTACAAAGGTGTTGCCGTCAATTGCGGTCCGCGCGGTCTTCCCATGCCGCGCAACTATCTCTATCGCAATCAAGGCGACGGCACCTTTCGCGACGTCAGCGAAGAGACCGGAATCTGGAAAGCGGAGCGGACATACGGAATGACGGCCGTCACCGCGGACTTCAACAACGACGGCTGGAGCGATCTTTATGTCGCGTCCGACTCCACGCCCAGTTTATTTTTCCGCAATCAGCACAACGGCACATTCGCCGAAGAAGGGGTCGAGCGCGGGATTGCCCTCAGTGAGGACGGGATGGAACAAGCGGGCATGGGCATCGCGGTTGGAGACTTCGATCTCGATGGAAATCTGGATATCTTTAAAACCCACTTTTCGGATGACACCTGCATCCTCTACCAGAACGATGGAGCCGGAAATTTCAACGACGTGACGAACGCCGCCGGGTTCGGCGTGGAGACGAGATATATCTGCTGGGGTACAGGCTTTGCCGATTTCGACAATGACGGCTGGCCGGATCTTGCCGTGGTCACCGGTTCCGTGTATCCAGAGGTGGAGGCGAGTTTTCCTGAATACGCATTGAAGACGCCGCGCTTCATCTTCCGCAACCTCGGCAACGGGAAGTTTGAGGAGTTGATCGAGGAGGCGGGCCCGGCGATCGCTGCCGCACATTGCAGCCGCGGGTGCGCTTTCGGTGATTTTGACAACGACGGGGATGTCGATATGGTGATCGTTAATCTCAATGAACCCCCGTCGTTGCTCAGAAACGACGTGAAGGGCAACTCGAACTGGATCAAGGTTCGATTGATTGGGACAAAGTCCAACCGCAGCGCCATCGGATCGCGCGTGATCGCCAGGTACGGCGGCAAAAGCCAGGCCCAGGCGGTGATGGCGCAATCGAGCTTTTACTCCGTCGACGATCGCAGGCTGCACTTTGGGCTCGGTCAGAACACGCTGGTGGATCTGGAAATCCATTGGACCAACGGACTGGTGGAAAAAATCGCTCACCTCGCAGCCAATCAATTGGTCACAATCAAAGAGGGAAGCGGCGTTGCGCTGCCGGTTCCGCTCGGCAAGAAGCCGGCATAGAAAGAGTGCGAGTTCCGGGCCTGCAGCGGTCAACTGTTAAGAGTTCGCCCGATCAACCGGCATCGGGAGCGAGAGCCTGAGTCTCCGGCTCCGGAGAGAGCACGAACTCTCCCTCCCATTGTGCGATCGCCACACTCGCCAGGCAGTTGCCCACGACGTTCACCGTTGTGCGCCCCATATCCATCAGGACATCGACACCTAAAAGCGCGGCAATGGTATCCAAGGGCAGCCGGAAGCTCGCGGCCGTAGCGAGTAACACGATGAGCACGGCGCGGGGTACGCCTGCGACCCCTTTGCTTGTCAGCATCAATGTGCCCATCAGCATGAGCTGCGTGCCCAGGCTCATAGGAACGCCGCCGCTTTGTGCAGCGAAGATGGAGGCAAGCGAAAGGTATAACGCGGAACCTGCAAGGTTGAAGCTATAGCCGGTGGGGATTACAAACCCGACGATCCGGCGGGGTACGCCCAGCTCCTCCATCCGCTCCATGGCTATGGGCAGTGCAGCCTCAGAGGTGCTGGTGGCGAAGGCGATGGTTGCCGGCTCGGCAACCGCGGCAATGAAGCGGCGGAGAGGAACGCGGAAAAGAATTGCGGCGGGCAACATGCCCACCAGGACAAAGGCAGCGATCGCCACGTAGAGGGTCAGGACCAGTTTGCTGAGGCTGAACATCACGTGAAAGCCCGAGTGCGCGACCGTGTATGCGAGAGCGGAGCCCACGGCGATGGGCGCGGAATACATAACCAGATTCGTAAACTGGAACATCGTTGCCGTCAGCGATTGAAGCACGTTCAGCAGCGGACGCTTGGTCTCTTCTCCAATGCGGCCTAAGGCCAGGCCGAAGAGGACGGCAAAGACAGCTACCTGCAGGATCTGATTCTCCGCGACAGATTTCGCGAGGTTCTCGGGAACGACATGCAGAAGGAACTGCTCCCAGGCAAACGGCTGGCTGCCGGCCTCCGGGCCGGAGGCAGTTACGGCGGAAGGCGGAGAACCGGTTTTCGGAACCGAGACGCCCACGCCCGCACGGCTTACGTTGATCGCGATCAAGCCGATCGCCAGGGCGATCGTTGTGAGCACTTCAAAGTAGATCAAGGATTTGACGGAGAGCCGCGTGACCTCGCGAGAGTCGCCGTGCGCGGCTACCCCTGTGATGAGCGTTCCCAGAATCAGCGGCGCCACAATCGCCTCGATCAGGCGCAGGAAGAGTTCGCTGAAAATGTGCAGGTGCAGCGCGAAGGCCGGCACATCCAGGCCGGTCTCGACCCCCACGAGCATGGACCAGAAGATCCAGACGGTCAATGACCGGCGGCCGGCCGCCCACAGGCCGAGAATGGCGAGCGAGAGGATGCGCACTCCGGCGCCCAGCGCAGATTGCGCGCCCCAGGCGGCAAATCCCACCCCGGCAGCATAAAGAGCCGATCCGAAGAAGGGAAGATATCTGCGCAGCAGAGCACGGCCCTGCGGATGACTCAAAAGTTACCCCGGTTTCTCGAAGGCAGCATAGGATGGCGCTTACTCCTCAAGCGACTCGGATGGCGGCCTCTGTGCTATGAATTTCATCAGGCGCGTTCGCACCAGGGCAATGTGATTGCGCATGCAGGTCTGGGCGGCTTTACGATCACCGGCGCTCAATGCACTGACGATCGCGTGGTGAGCCTCCGCTGCCGTGGAGGAAGAAAGGCTGTAGGTCTTGCTTCGGCAGAGCCAGATCTGGTTTTGAATGTTCGCCAACACCCGGCAGAGCTCCGAATTGCCGGCCGCCTTCGAGATCAGGCCGTGGAACTTCATATCTTCTTCAATGTGGCCGATCTTGTCATGCATCCTGACCAGCTTGCGCGTACGTTCGACGCTCTTCTTGAGCTCCACGGTCAATTGGGGAGTTATCTCCACAATGCTGACGGCATAGACCTCGAGAGCTTCACGAAGGTCGTAGAGATCCTTGACCTCCTGCAAAGAGAAACGCCTGAGGAAGGCGCCCCGCCGTGGCTCGATGCGGATCAACCCCTCGGTTTGAAGGCTGATCAGCGCTTCGCGCACCGGAGATTTGCTGATGCCCAGCTGGCTGGAGAGCGACTCTTCAGTGAGGCGTGAATCTTCATCAAGGTTACCTTCGAGGATGTAACGCTTAATGCTGTCGTAGGCGAGAACCGTGAGATTCTGGGGCGTTTCGAGCTTTTCTATTGGGGACATAGGGACCAGGACGGCGTGCGAATGAATAAAATTCTAGCTGACAGAAGATCTGATATGCAAAATATCAGAGGAGTGCCCGCCCAAGCGGCACGCCCGAAGGGCAGAAGTTGCCCGGCGGCTCGCCTCTCTCGCATTGGTTGGAGCATTCGACGCTCGTTCAAAGTGCCTCCGATCCGGATTCGAAGGTTGAGGGCCCTATGCCCGCTGGCCTTCTCGCGCAGGACGCAAAAGACCCATGGCCTCGGCAGTGACATCGGTGTATTTGAGGCCGGCGCCGGTATTGAAGAGAACAACACGATCCGTGGGTTTGAGGTACCCGGTCTGAAGAAGGCGATCGTATCCAGCGACTGCAGCCGCGCCCTCGGGAGAGAGAAAGATTCCTTCATTGCGGCCCCAGTCAAGAATGGAATCCAGGAGCTGTTTGTCTGTTACCGAGAGGGCAACACCGCCAGACTCGCGAAGAATTTCAAGCATGACCGCGTCGCCATAGGGTTTGGGTACGCGGAGCCCGGAGGCGAAGGTGGAAGCATTCTTCCATGCCTGGCTGACCGGATCGCCCTGTTCAAAAGCACGTACCACGGGAGCGCAGCCTGCAGCCTGAACGGCGATCATGCGCGGCCGCCGACCCGGCTTTACCCAGCCCAGTTGCTCCATCTCTTCGAAGGCTTTCCACATCCCGATAAGACCTACGCCTCCACCGGTCGGATAGAACACGGCATCAGGATATTCCCAATCCAGTTGCTCCACCAGTTCATATCCCATCGTCTTCTTGCCTTCGACGCGAAAGGGCTCTTTCATAGTGGAGATATCGAACCAGCCTTCCTTCTCTTTTCGCTCGGAGACAATCCGCGCACAATCGGAGATCAATCCGTCGACTAGAGTGACCTGAGCGCCGTAGACGGTCGCCTCAACGTAGTTTGCAAAAGGCACATCCAGCGGCATAAAGATATGAGACTCGATTCCGGCGGCGGCCGCATAGGCCGCCAGCGCCCCTGCAGCATTCCCGGCCGAAGGAACCGCCAGCTTCTTCAAGCCGTAATGGCGCGCCATGGTCACGGCGAGCGCCAGTCCCCGGGCCTTGAAGGTACCGGTGGGATTTGCTCCCTCTTCCTTCAGAAAAACATTCGGCATTCTCTTGCTGCACAACATCGGCGTCCAGCCTTCTCCCAGGGTGACGGGCTCGGCATCGGGCAGAACCGATCGATAGCGCCACATCCCGGTCCACGGGCTCGTTGCGCTGTCACGGGCAACGATCTCTTTTGCCGATGTTCCTGCAAGAGCGGTCAGATCGTACCGCACATACAGGGAACCAGCCGGCGGGAGCGGGCATTCCGGGCACAGCGTTTGCGGGACGTCGGCGGAGAGGCGGGCGTGACAGCGAGAACATTCGAGGTAGGCGATCGAGGGCATATATCTCCAGGGAGCATTCGGATATGTGTGGCGCCCTGAACAACAGAGAGATGCGAGTCTGCCGTTCTAGAGCATTTGTACTCTGGTTAAGGAAAAACTGCGATTCGTGTGCTCCCTCCGCGGGACAAGATCGCTTAGGGTTGTCTCTCTTGGCATCCACGTGCGGCAGCCCCTCAGAAGAGGAACTTTACGGCAAACTGCGTCTCTCGACTCGTGCTTGTTGTAGAAGTGATGCGTCCGAAGCTTGAGGCCTCTAGGTTCGCGCTGGGCGCGGTGAAATCCGGATGGTTCATTGAATTGTAGAGCTCAGCCCGAAGCTCAAGCTGAGTCGACTCAGTGGTTTGAACCCGCCGGTACAGGCCGAAATCAAAATCGACCGTCCCATCCGCGGTCAGAATATTTCTACCTGAGTTGCCAAAGGCGTAGGTTCCGGCAGGCAAGACGTCGGAGAACGCAGCGGTATTGAACCATTTGGCCGGACCAGGATGAGCGACTTGGATATCCGCCCCCGGCAGGCGATTGGCATAAGTTCCGGTGCTCGACGCGCCTGTGTTGGACATGTCCTTGCTTGTCGTCACGGTAAACGGATTGCCTGTCTGGTAGACGAAGATGCCGTTTACCTGCCAGCCGGAGATGAAGCCTTTTGCGATCGAATTCAGATTGGAGCCGTACGGCTTGTCGGTCCCGAAGGGAAGCTCGTAGGTGAAACTTGTCACCAGGCGATGCCGTACATCGAAATCCGATGAGCCGTAGGATGCCGCCAAATCCCGCGGATTCTGGATCGCTGCGCCGGAGTAAGGAGCGTCATCGAGCGAGTGCGCGTAGGTGTAGGACGAGAGCAGCGTCATGCCCTGAGAGTAGCGGCGGGTGAGCTGCGCGGCGAAGCTGTTGAAGTGTCCGAAGCCGTTCGAGTCAATCCAGGTAATGCCGCCCCACTGGTTGTAGGGTCTCCTGGGTTGAATGGCTCCAGGTCCGGGTGGCGGCTGGTTGATGTTATAACTCTCCTGCAAATGTGTCCCGTGCGATCCTAAGTAAGTCAGCTCCAATGTCAGATCTCTTTGCAGGTCACGGTCGACGCTCAGGCTCCACTCCTGGTTCGCCGCCGTCGCATAGTTGGCATTGATGCCATTGGGAGTATAGCCGCCGGCGTTCGTCACTCCCGATGGAAATGGATTTGTCCAGGTCGCGGTCAATGCTGGCTTGGGATAGCTGCTGCTATTCCGGTTGAGGAAGGTCTGACGGGTGCGAAATGGAATCCCGCGCCACATCTGCGAGATTCCATTGCCGGCCACGAGCTGATTGTAGAAGATGCCATAGCCGCCGCGGAAGACAGTTTTCTGGTTTCCAAAGGGCTGGTAAGCAAAACCGATCCGGGGCGCGACATTCGTCTTGTCCAGGTGCCAGATCGATCCGGTCAACGGACTTACTCCTACATTGACCAGTTCGCCCGTCGTGGGATCGATGTTGAGCAGCTCTCCATTGGCGACGGGGACAAGTCCAGTCGCTGGATCGAAGCTCGAGATGCGGTTATTCTTTTCCCCTTCGGGAAAATTGATCTCATAACGCAGGCCGTAATTCAGCGTGAAGCGTGGCGTAAGCTGCCATTCGTCTTGAGCGAAAAAGTCCGCCGAGTTCGTAAAGCTGTGCACCCCGGGATTCCCCGGATCGCGCGCTGTCGAGAGGAGATCGCCAAGCAGGAAATCCGCAAGCGCATTCGTCGTGTATTGGCCGTTGAAGGCAAAGACGCCTCGGCCATCCTGATAAAAGCCCAGGTTGTACATGAAACGCTTGAAGTCACCGCCGAATTTGAAGGAGTGGTTTCCTTTGATCCATGAGAGGCTGTCGACCACGTTATAAGTGTTGTCCCGCCGTCCCTGGGGGAGATTGGTCGCGCCGCCCAGGGTGGAATAGCCGGAGATGGTCACTGAGGGAACACCCATGTTTTCGCCGCTTTGCTCGCCAACTCCGTTTGCGCCAGTTGTGGGGATGCCGAGTTTGGAAAGCACATCTCCATACGATGCATCCTGCAGGAAGCGGTTCGTGCGAATGCGGTTGAATCCTACCCGGGCCTCGTTGATCAGCGAAGATGAGAAGATCTGGGTGTCGTGCAGGGAGATCGCCTGATCCAGTTCCGGAGTAGTGCAGCCGAAGCCCGGCAATACTGAAGAGCCGCACAGGGCGTTCGAGGGCTCGAATGCGTTCATCTCCTGGTACTGATAGCTGACGAAGGCTGTATTGTTCGTCCAGAGGGTGTCATCTACGCGTACGGAGAATTGGTCACCCTGTTGTGTCCTCGTTTCGCTGAAGAGGTAGTTGTTTGCTGTTCCTGCATAGGTGGGTTGAGGATAATAGCTGAGTAGCTGCTGGCTTACCGGATCGAGCGCAGGCAATTGATTGCCTGGAAAAGGCTTTCCTGTAGCGGGATTGAGGACCACGATCGGCCTTCCCGACGACGATACCAGATCCGACAGGTTGCCAGTCCGATCCTGGAGAGTCGGCACGGTCGCCAGGCTGCTGATCTGCTGCGTCAGACGCAGTCCTTCGTAGGTACCGAAGTAGAAGGCCCTGTCCTTGGCGATTGGGCCTCCGGCTGTGCCTCCATACTGGTTGCGGGTGAAGCTGGGAAGCGTTCCCGGGCTGAAGTAGTTTTTAGCGTCGAGCGCGCTGGTGCGGTAAAACTCATAGGCTGAGCCATGAATCTTGTTGCCTCCGGATTTCGTCGTGATAAGGATCTGTCCTCCGGAGAAGCGTCCATATTCCGCATCGTAGACGCCCGTAAGCACTTTGAATTCGTGAATTCCGTCGACCGATGGTGAAACAACCGGCTGCATGGTGGCTGCGTCGGAGTTGTCGATGCCATCCAAAAGATAGTTGTTGTTGACCTCGGGTTGCCCGGCTACATTGAACCCCCCGCGAAAACTCAAGGACGAGTTGTGAATCGGGGGATATGCATTCGGAACAAGCTGCGCCAGTTGCCAGAATACCCGTCCATTCAATGGCAGCTCCAGGATCTTTCGCGTATCGATCACGGTGCCTAACGTAGCATCGTCGGTTTGGACCTGGGATGCATTCTCGACGACGGTAACGGTCTCACTGACCTCTCCGGGAGTCAACGTGAAATCGATCTGCGCCTGCTGGCCGGTCTGGAGCAGGATGCCCTGGCGCACGTCCTTTTGAAAGCTGGGCGCCTCGACCGACACCGTAAAGTTGTCGGTGGGCAGTTCAGAGAATTGATACTGGCCGCTTTCATTGGTGGTCGTCTTCCTCGTCCAGCCTTTTGTCGTATCCAGCACAGTTACCGGAGCGCTTGGAACCACCAGGCCGGAGTTATCCCTGACGGTTCCCCGAATCTCGGCGAGTACGCCTTGCGCCGCTGCCGGCCGCGCGGCAGAAAAGATCAGAGAGAAGAGAAAGATCGTGCTGCAAAGAAGTTTTCTCATGGTCTGTCACCTGTGTTCGGTCGGTTGTGAAGAAGCAATGACAGATCGAAAGCGCGGTTCAATCTGCCGGCTGGTGGCGTGACCTGGAACAGCTTTGAAGATCAGAAGAAGATGCGACCGGTTGTCGAATGCAGCCGCTAACGGTTCGAAAGGGAAGCTGCCGCTGTGGCGCCTAAGCTCTTTTCGACAGAAGTGGAGTAGAGCATGGCATTGAAGAGAAACTTATAAGTCACCTCAGACATTCCGCGATATTGCGGACGGAAGCCGAACATGACAATCCTCCCGCGGCCGACCGGCTCCTCGGCAATGGCGGCGGCGCCGTTCAGGTACTTACCGCCAAGGATCCATCCGCTGAGCAGAGGATCATCGCTGGTATAGGAAGCGATTGAACGCGCGTCTCCGCTGACCTTGAAGGAGGGGCTCAGTTCGAAGAAGACAGGAACCGTCGGAGTCGAGCCGAATCCGATTGGGCTCGAGGTGTCGACCGAAACCTGGAGGATCGAACCTGGTATGTAGAATTCCTTGTTGGATAGCCCGTCGAGCACATTGCTGACATCCGCGGAGGTTTTGGTGGCATAGACTTCGGAGGCCTTGTTGAGCGTGATGATTGTACCGCCGGCTTCGGCAAATGCCTTCAGGTTCGCGGCGCCATCGTCGCCCAGGCCGCCCGTGTATTCGGGTGGGATGGGAGGCATCCCCTCCTGTCCGAAGCCCCCGCGTCCGGTCAGGAGGGCCTTCGCCGTGTTGTCAGGCAGGATAATGACGTCGTAACGGCTGCGGAGGTCGCCCTTGCGGATTTCGGCATCCACCAAACGTGTGTAGGGGATTGAATTCTGATCGAAGATCCAGCGCGTCCACCCCTCATCCATCGAGGGCACCCAACTTTGGTACAGGCCGACACGAGGCAGCGTCAAGGAGAGAGCCTTTCCGGAAATCGCGTGCGCGGCGGGCCTTACGTCGATCGGGAAGCGTTTGGCTGCGTCGCTCAGCGCCTTGAGCGCATCGGCCTGCGGCGGAATGTAGATCGTACCGGGAGCGTAGCCCTCACCCGTCAGGCGATAGGCCTGGATGCCTTTCCCTAAGAGAAAGAACAGGGCATAAAGACTGGAGTTCGTAGTGTCGGCTACAAGATAGCCCGAAGAGCTCGGAACCGGGTGAAAGGTGCCGGCCGGCACAGGAGCGGCTTTGACCTCTTCGCAGGGAGCCGTGAACCTGGCCTCGATGGCTGCTGCCTGAACACCCATGAGCAGCGGCAAGGTCTGCGCGGTAACGTCATAAGGCCGCTGCAGAGGCCCTCCAGGATATTCGCGCAGATCCGGATAATGTTGAATCTCGAGGACGGTTTTGGCGAAATTGCGATTGGGCTGATCGAGCCTGACGATATAGCTCCCGGCCGGATAACTCGAGCCGCCGGCTTCAAACGGCGCGGTCGCCCTCTCTACCTCGACCGCGGCCTGCCGAAGAATTTGGATTAGCCGCGCAGTTGCCGCGGGATCAGCCTGTGCCGCGGGAATCACATAGGCATAAGGCCCCGATGAAGGATGCACGGCACGCGAGCTGACCGCGTAGAAATTCGTCAGGAATCTCTCCCGATTCACGGCCGTATAGTTGGCGATCGAGAAGAAGGCGGTCGTCTGATAGTCGACAATATCTCCGAGATGCCAGGTCCCGCCTTTCCAGGGATTGGGAAAGTTCCATGAAGCGACCTTGGCGTCATAGCCGATGCCGCGGCCGAGCCGGTTGAAGGGGATATCGATCGGCGAGGCGATATTCACGCTTGCCGACTCGGTTAGAACTCTCAGCCCGTTGTGATAGGAGATATAGTCACGCAGCGGCGACCAGAAATCATAGACTCCGTGCACAAGAATGCCGGATTTACCGCTGCTCGCGAGATCGAGGGCCGCATTCACGCCCACCGCATTCATCGAGGAGATGAGAAGGGGGTCGACATTCGGATCAATCGGATCCACCCACGGCGGCAGATAGATGCGCGGTCCGTCCGCGCCCATCTGGTGCAGATCGTAGAGCATCTGCGGATGCCAGGCGTTGATCAGGTCTGTGGCGTGCTTGGTTTCTGCCTGTGTGAATCCCACCCAATCGCGGTTGTCGTCGTGACCGACATAGCGGTTCCACAAGACGACGGGCTGCGTCCCCTCGTATGGCGTCCCCAGATATTTCTTGTACCAGTCCACGACGAGCTGCTGGCCGTCGGGGTTGAGGGAGGGTATCAGTAGCAGGATCACATTGTGCAGGATCGATTGAATCTCTGGACTATTCTCTGTCGCCAGTCGATAGGCAAATTCGGTAGCGCTCTGAGAGCTGGCAATCTCGGTTGAATGGATGTTGCAGGTTACCAGCAGCACTGCCTTTCCTCTTGCGGCAAGCGCTTTCGCTTCCTCCGGCGAGGTCTGTCGAGGATCGGCGAGCCGGCGTTGAATCTCCCGGTAATCGGCGAGGTGCGCCAGATTCTCCGGAGCGGAGATGGTCAACGCGATGAAAGGCCGTCCCTCCTCGGTCTTTCCCAGTTCCTGGTAGCGAACACGATCAGATTCCGAAGCCAACTTTTGCAGGTAGCTGACAATCTCCTTCCAGTCCGCCAGTTTCCGGTCTGTACCAGGCTTGAATCCGAAGGCCTCTTCGGGTGAGGAAATGGCTTTCTGCGGGGAGGCCGCTGCGAAACGCAAGGTACAGGCCAGAATCAGAAACGCGAGGCTGCTCAGTCTTCTCATAGCTCTCTCCCGAATGCCCAAATGGGGGAGGAATTCCACAGCAGCCAGAGAGCCTACCTGGAATTCCCAGCGACGAATGTGGACCAAAGAGACGTAGAGACGTTCTTCAGGATGAAGGACAACCGGTGCGCGGCTGGCAACCGAGTGCTCGTCCGCGCTGCGTGCAACAAATCATTGGGTAGATCTGGTCTATCTACAGGGGTAGACGCAGAGATTGCTGTAGATATCCGGGGTGCAAGGAGGACCCCGCGAAGCTGTCCGCTGAGCAACGGGATGGAAGGCACCCGTCGTAGCGAAAAGATATCATATGTCACATCTCTGTCAAGAAAAATTTAAAGAAGGTTTGCGATCGCCGATAGCTCCGGATGGCAGGCCGAGGCGAGGGGGGTCTTCGGCCGGGTGCGCTTCTGCAGAATGGCTCAAAAGAGAACGGGCGCAGCCGAAGCCGCGCCCGTTCTCTTTTGAGCAGAGTTTTAGAAGAGGAACTTTGCGCCGAACTGAAAGACGCGCGGATCCCACGTCGTCGTGACCTGTCCGAAGTTGCCATCGGTATAGCCAAGATCGACGTTCTGAAACTGCGTGTGGTTGAAGGTGTTGAAGGACTCGGCGCGGAACTCGAAGTGCGGCGCCTGGTCTCCCTTGCCAAGGGCGAAGTTTTTATAGAGAGAGATATTGAAGTTTAAGCGACCCGGCCCCACGGCGCTGTCCTTGCCCGCGCTGCCGAAGCCTTGATTGGCCCCTCCGGCCCAGGGGGCGACGGGAGCGGAGAAGGCTGAGGTGTTGAAATACTCCTTCTGAGTCTTCGGCCCTCTCGGCGATACGCCTTGAACGAGGTTGGGACGATTCGTCACATTGCCGCCGAGTCCCAGCACATCGGTTCCGTAGGTGACGTTAGCTGGTGTGCCGGTGTTTGCGGTTGTGATCCCGGCGAGCTGCCAGCCGCCGAGAGTCTCCCTCGCGAGGACGTTATCCGAATTTCTCAGGAAGGGAATGCTGTAGATGTAGTTTGCGTTGAAGATGTGGCGCCGGTCGAAGGCGCCGGAGCCGCGGTCGTAGGCAGGGTTAAAAGGATTGGAGAGACGATTGAGATCGTTGCTGACCAGGTCGATCTCGTGCGAATAGGTATAGGCGAGCTGGAAGGTCAGGTCGTGCCGGTTTTCCATGCGGATTCCGGCCTGGAAGGAATTGTAGCTGCTATTGGTCGTTGTTTCTTCCTGGGTGATGTTCGAGTAGCCGGGATAGAAGCGGTAAAGGTTGGCATTTGCCTTTCCGGCCGCCACAAACTGCCGCTGCGGGCTGTTCAGCGGCAGGGTGTTGATGGACCTGTCATCGCTCTGGTGCCATGCCGAGGTGCCGACGTATTGGAGCACCGCGACAACCGAACGGGCCACCTCACGCTGGATTCCGAGGCTGAACTGGGCCGTAGTGGGGATCGGGTAGGTGTAGGCGAGGTTAGTAATATTGGCCGGGAAAGAAGGCGCGCTTGTTGTTGCACCGGTCTGGTTGCTTTGCGTCGCGTTCGAGAGGTAAACGTTGTTAGCCTGCGGTTGATTCGAGAACGGCTGGTTGATGCCTGCGTTATAGACGTCGTTGCCCTGAATGCGCTCCACAAAGAGCCCGAAGCCGCCGCGAACGACGGTTTTTCCGTTTCCGGAGAGGTCATAGGCAAAGCCCACGCGTGGTCCCCAGGTTCCCCAGTAGTTCTTGACCTGGCCGCGGGGAACGCCGTTCTGCCCCGCGAGCCCCATGCCATTCAGATAGAAGGCGGTTGTGAACCCCGGAGGAGTCACAAAACCCGGTCCTTTCTGATTAAGGCTGCCGTCGGTATTGAACTGCGCTGCCGCGCTCGGGCTGTACTTGCTGGGCAAAAAGTTGGCAAAGCGGTTATACCGCTCGAAGGCATGGGGAAGGGCGTCGTAGCGAAGCCCCAGGTTAAGCGTCAGGTTATTGGTGATGTGCCAGTTGTCGAGCCCGTAGAAGGAATAGGTGTCGTTGACCCAGTGGTCGGTGTTCAACGCCTGCAATTGGGTGTAGCTGCTGGCAAATCCCAGCAGGAAGTTCACGTATGAGTCACCCGAGTAAGCCGGAGCCTGGAAACTGAAGGTTCCCTGGGTGTTGGCCTGGAGTTGCTGGTTCTTGATGAAGTGCAGCCATCCGGCGCCGAACTTGAGGCTGTGGTGACCGCGGGTAATGGAGATGTCATCCCGTGTCTGATAGCCGAACGCGGCGTTCTTCCAGGGGAAATACTGCGAGCTCCAGTTCTTTCCGTAAGGGGTGCCGAGGTCGATTTCGGGCAGGCGATTCAGGGCATTGTTGCCGGTAAAGAAGGTTCCCGGGGTAAAGCCGGAAGGCTGGGCGTAGACGCCGGTGGGAGTGAAGCGAAGCTTGTTGCCGTCCATGCTGAACATGGTTTCGTTCAAGAGGTTGGGCGAGAGCGTCTGCGTCAACTTGATGACCGCGGTCCACGCGGGATTGTTCATCACGCTGCCGACAGTCGGATAGTTTCCGCTGCCCCAGAGGGGTGGGAAGGCATCCTGAACGACGGCGTCGTGAATATAGTGCCCCATGAGCTGGTATTTCTCATTGATCTTGTGATCGATGCGGACGAGATCTTCCCGCACATTGGTAGGGGCGGCAATCGAGGCAACGTAGGTGTTGTTTGCGCCGTTCGGCTTGGGAAATGCGCCGGTTCCCATGAAGAGAACGGCATTCTTGTCGATGAGGTTTGCCGGGATCGTGTTGTTGGGGAAGGGCTGCCCGGGCGTCAGGCCGTCGGCTGCATAGAGGGCAAGCTTTGCGGGATCCTGGGTCACAGGAACGATCGGGTTCGTCTTTGAGCCCGCCGGCAGAGAATAGGTGAGAGGCTGGCCGGCGGTGGGGAAGTCCGCGGTCGGAATGGTTGGCAGCACGGTCGGAGCGCTTCCAATAATCTGTCTCCGCCATTCTTCATTCCAGAAGAAGAAGGTTCTATCCTTCGACGCGTTGTAGACGTGGGGAATAAAAAGCGGGCCTCCGATATTGGCGCCGAAGAGGTTCAGGCGCAACTCCGGTTTGGGTTGACCGTTGAGCTTGGAGATGTAGCTGCTCGCATTGAAGGCCTCATTGCGATTGAAGTACCAGAGCCCTCCATGGAAGTTCCGCGTACCGGACCGGAGCACCATGAGGATCTGTCCGCCGGAGGCAATGCCGTAGTCCGGAGCGTAGTTGCTATCCAGGGTCTGGAACTGCGCGATTGCGTCATCCGAGGGGAGAATGCTGTAGCAGCCGCCGCAGCCGCGGTCGTAGATCTCGCCTCCATCGATCAGATAATCATTGTGGGTGGGACGCGTGCCGTTGAAGCTGATAGCGTTTCCGGCAGTCAGCGCATTCACGCCGTTGTAGTCGGGCAACGTCGCGGAGACACCCATGCCAAGCACAGCCAGTGCGGTGATGTTGCGGCCGTTGGTGGCCAGCTGCGTGACTTGTTTTCCCGTGATCAGAGAACTGACTTCGTTGGTCTCCGCCTGGACCTGAAGGGCGTCCGCCTGCACCGTGACGGTCTGGCCTTCACTGCCAACCTCAAGCGTGACGTTTTCCTCCAGAGTTTGCGCCGTGTTGAGCACGACGCCGGTCCGGCTGAACTTCTTGAAGCCGGGCGCAGTCGCGCTGATCGTGTAGGTGCCGATGGCCAGGCCGGGGAAGTTGTAAAAGCCGGCGGAGTTGGTAGGGGCGGTTTTGGAGACTCCCGTGCCTCCCAGAACCAGGGTGACGCTTGCGTTGGGGACGACGGCCCCCGTAGGGTCGGTGACGGTACCATTGATGGTTGCGTTTTCCTGCGCCAAGGCCATAGGCAACAGGAGAAGCAAGCTGATAGATACGGCGGCCAACGAACAAAATACACGGCATATACGGCGCATAGAGCCTCCAAGAAAAATTCTTAATGCGATAAACCAGCGCTCGTAAGCGCTGGTCTGACCAAAAAACAAAACTATAAGGGCCCACGATATGGATCGCGCAGGATGGTCCGCTTTAAAGCAGACTCAGGCGCCGAGCGAGCATTCGCGCCGCTCTTGATATTGGCGCTTCGTGCTTTCGCATCCGTAAGGGCAAACGCCTGCTGCTCGAAGCGAGGGCTGCCTCCAACGAGGGAATATTCAAACAGTGACTCTCATTGAGAGAATTCCTCGTCTTCTCCTGGCTACAACAAACTCCTTCAATTTTGAATTGCCGGTGATGCGAGATACAGAGGAATCGAAGTACAGGTAAATGTTTTCGCAGACGGATGCTACTTTCTGGCGGAATGAACTGTCAAGAGTTTCTTGTCACGAATTTCGAAGCGACGGAGATGCGCAGAAACGTTGAAGCTGGGCTCCATTCGCCAGAAAATACTGGATTCGGTAGAAGAGATACAACAATTGAAAATCCAAGATGCGCCAGAAAAAAGCTCCGATCCAGAGGAAGTCTCGCCAGTTGTTTACCTTACCAATGAAAACATTTACTTCCAGGCGAGGTGCTGGCCGACTCGCCGCGGTGCTTTATGCAACTGCGTGGCCAAACGGCCTGGGCCGAATTATGGGAAGCCCGGGATCTATTCTGGTTCTTCCTGCGGAGAAGGAGGATTTCATCGGCTTGTCCCGTTGGATTCTTCGCTCCGCAATTGTGTATTTTTCTTTTCACGTCTGTTGAGAATGCTTTATGCTCACCAAGTCAATGGATAGACCAGTGAAGTCATTGTCCCTGCGCCCGCCGGCAGCCTGCCGCCAAGAGAAATGTCGCGCCAGGCTTCTTGCTTTTGTAACTGCGATGGCGCTGGCTGCCGGCGCGCTCCAACTCGCGGCCGGCCAATCCCTCCTGGCGCCTGCGCCGCCCATGGGATGGAACAGTTGGGATTCCTACGGCCTCACGATCGAGGAGTCTGAATTCAAAGCCAATGCAGCCTGGATGGCGAAGAATCTGAAACCCTTCGGCTGGTCCTACGCCGTTGTCGATGAAGGGTGGTACTTGGCCAACCCGCGGAGCCACGGAAAGCCGGCCTGGCAGTTCACGCTTGACGGCAACGGCCGCTATTTCCCTGCGCCGAATCGGTTTCCCTCGGCAGCGGCGGGCAGGGGATTCAAGCCGATTGCCGATTACGCGCACTCTCTTGGGCTCAAGTTCGGCATTCATATTATTCGCGGAATTCCCCGGGAAGCAGTGGAAAAGAATGCCGCCATCGCCGGCTCGTCTTACCATGCTGCGGATGCCGCCGACCGGAGTGACACCTGCGCGTGGAATCCCGATAACTACGGGGTAAAACCCTCTGCCGCCGGGCAGGCCTATTACGATTCGCTCGCTCGTCTCTACGCCAGTTGGGGCGTGGACTTCGTCAAAGTGGATTGCATTTCCAGCCCCTATCGCGCGGAGGAGATCCGCATGATCAGCGCCGCTTTGAGCAAGAGCGGCCGCCCGATCGTGTTGAGTCTTTCTCCCGGACCGACGCCGCTGAGTCAGGCGAAGGAGGTCCGCAAGTACGCTCAGTTATGGCGCATCTCGGGGGATGTCTGGGATCACTGGGAACCGTGGCCCGGCCGTGATTGGTCGCAAAGCCTCCACGGGCAGTTTTCCACCGCGGCATCGTGGGCGCCCTATGTGGAGCCGGGACACTGGCCGGATGCGGATATGCTTCCGATCGGTTACCTGGGGCCCCGGCCGGGAGAAGGGGCTCCGAGGCCGACAGCCTTGAGCCGGAATGAGCAGCGTACCTTGTTGACGCTATGGTCCATGCTCCGTTCCCCTTTGATGATGGGAGGCAATCTGACGCTCAATGACGCATGGACGACTTCCTTGCTGACCAACGCTGAAGTGATCGCGGTCGATCAGCGATCCATGCACGGCCGCCCGATGATTACTACGCCGACCGTGATTGTCTGGACCGCTGAGGCGCAAGCCGGGAGCGACCGGTATGTCGCCGTATTCAACGTAGGGGAGCGCACCGAGCGGGTCGCCCGTCCATGGAAGGATCTCGGTCTGGAGAGCCCCGCTTACCGGATGCGTGATCTCTGGGAGCACAGGAATCTGCGCACGGAGAGCAGCCTCAATGTTACGGTGCCGGCGCATGGCTCAGCACTCTACCGGCTGAGCCCCGGGAGCAAGTGAGCCCCCGAGGATATCGGCCAGAGTCAGATATCGCTGGGATTCCAGCTGCCCGAGGCCTCATCTTCATCGTCTTCAGCGGCGGAACCGAACAGTCCGGCTACGAAGACGGAAATGATCGCCATTAGAAGCCCGGAGAGCAGCCCGGTAATCCAGAAACGTGGTCTGACCGCTAATCCGTGGGCCTCGGTCTCCGTCGCCCTCTGGACAAGAGCGAATCGAGCGCTGCCGCTGTTGGCCGTGTCCGCCTCAGCTTTGCCCTGCGATGCTGCCGCCGCCTCTTGTTGATCCTTTTGAGCCTTCAGGAGCGTGTTGTAGCGCTGTTGTTCCTGGTCGTAGTCTCGAGCAACTGCCTGAGAATCCGCCATCCGGCGCCGCAGCATTTGGATCTCGTTCTCATTGGCCTGAATGCTCTTGTCCAGATCATGCTGGCGAGCACGTGCGTCATCCTCCAGTGCGGAGATCCTGATCTGTTCCTGGCTGGGGACAGCAGCGGGGGCTACCACCGGCCTGCGCGGCTCAGGTTTGGGCTCCGGGGGAAGCCGCTTCAGCTTGTTCTCCAGGATCGCCACTGCTTGCCGGGCTTGCTGAACGTCGGGGTACTCATCGGTATATCGCTGGCGCAGGAGGGCCAAACGGGCTTGAGCCTCTGTGATCTGCTGCCGCAGCGCGACTGCGGCGGGATTCGGTGGAGCGGCAGGTGTCTGGACTCGGGGCCCAGCAGGCGGCGTTGCCGCTGGCTGCCTTTGCTGCGCGAGCGCGGTTAGCTGGTCTGATATCCGCTGGCGCTCACTCTGGAGCTGCGCCTCGGCCTGCAAATCTTTTTGCAGTTCAGTTTGAGGCGTTGGGGCGTCTTTGGCCTGCGCGAGCTGCTGCAGATTGGTGCGTTCCTTTTCGATCTGATCGGCCAGGCTGTTGTCAGGCGGCAACTGGGGAGCTTTCTTTGCCGGGGCTGTTGAAGCCGGCTCCGTCGTCTCCGGCTGAGTCAACAGCCGTGCGATCTCATTGACTACCCCGACGACAGCCGAAGAATCCGGCCCGAAATACGAGACGATGATCTCCGGCGTCGAACTCGCGTCAAACTCGACCTGCCGGGTCGGTTGGATGGAGATGTTGGAGCGAACATAGGAAAACACCTGGCCTTGAGCGAAGAACCGGGTCATGCCGGTGTTGAGCTGGAACTGCTCGATGATATCGGTGATCTCTTTGTCGTTGAGCCGTCTCCAGGCCACCGCATCCGGGTTCTCAGGCTCCTTGGCCTGGCTCGGGGTGAGGCCCGGTTTGAAAGCAAGAACGGCGGAGGCTGAATATCGCAGGTTCAACGCAGCGCCTACGGCGAAGATCAGAAGAACAGCGAGGAAGACATGGAGCGCCAATCTGCGGTGAGCTCTAAAAACCTCCATAATCGGGCTGGAGCTTGCATCACCATACATATAAAGATCCTCTCGCGTTCTATCGATCAATGGGTGAGAACAGGCCTATCGATCAATGGGTGAGAACAGGCCCGCGATCTCCTTCGATCCGTCCTGGGGGGAACAGCGGACGCTCCGCTCCACAACCTCCAATGGCATCAGTACTGCCGGGAGAGAAGATAGCGATAGAGCCGGAGAAACGCACCAGACGAATGAACAGACAAATCATCCGAACAAATGAGCCGGACTAGGGGACCACCACCGTATCACCGGGGGCGAGGTCTATATTCTGTTCCGGAGCCTTGCCCTGAAGCACTTTGTTGTAGTCAACCGGAACCTTCCTGCTGTCCGATTTGTGAAGCACGTAGACGTTCTTTTTCCGGGCGTGCTCCCTCGTTCCCCCCGCCTCGGCAATCAATTGAGAGACATTGATGGAGCC
>DASYYO010000339.1:0-10600 GCA_035933805.1 Acidobacteriaceae bacterium
AAGGTCTCCATCAACAGATCGAGCCGCGCGCGATGGACAGCAAGACCTGAGACGACCTGGCCATTTACGCGGTGATCGATCTCCGACAACTTGGCGAAGATGGTGGGTCGGCCGTGCATCTCTTTGAGCACCGCATCATAGGCGTTCTGGTCGTCCGGCGCGGGATCAAGGGACGGCAGATGATCGAGAACGATGCGCAAATTGGGCACCTTGTCGTTCACCTTGACGACGGCTTCCAGGAGATTGACGCGGGGGTTGGCGGTGTCGAGCACCAGGTCCGCTTGCGCGAGCAGTTTGAGACCTTCGATAAAGACCGGATTGTCGACCTGCTCTACCAGGTTGTAGCTCCACAGGTTGCCGTACCGGATGCCGCGGAAGAGCGGGTTGCGGTGGTAGCGCTCCAGGTATTCGGCAAACTCCGGCTTCTCCGGCTGCAGATCGCCGATGGTTCCTACCATGATGGTGTCTTTTTGCGAGACCTCAAGAACCCACAGGTTGTCCTCGATCCACGGGCTCGCTTCAACTTCGATGGCGCCGACAATTCCCAGCGGCTCGGCCAGCGCGCGATACGTCGAGGGCAGGGCAATGCCGCCCTGATACTGTTTCGACCCGGTATAGGGCGCGCCCTGCGGCCGGCTTCCGTCGAAGAGATGAATGTGCGTGTCGATGATCGGGATATTGCCCAACGGGGATGCTGCGCGGGCGTCTGCGGCCGCGGCGATCGCCACGGCCGCCGCTCCGGCCAGGAACTCTCTTCTTTGCATCTTGGCGCTACTCCTGTGCTGCCGGATGATCTTCCATCCGGGTTTGTTCCTCACTCAGGGCCGTCGTTCGAGACTCGTTCTGTCATGCCGTACCGACGATCTCAAGATCGAGGCCCCAGCCGGGCTTTCGCGGCGGGTGCATGTACAGGCCCTCGGGTCCTTTGCTGATCTCGTAATTTTCATCAAAGAGATCGTAGACCTCTTTCGGACCGCCGGGCGGAGGCATGAACAGCTCGGCCCAGGGGCCGTTCACATGGGAGATGGACCATTGCACGGCGCCGTTGAGGCCGCCGGCATGAGGGATCACGGGAATGTCATAGGTGGATGCGAGAGCGCCGATGCGCCGCAGCTCGCTGATTCCGCCGCACCAGGTAACGTCGGGCTGCCAGATGGAGCCTCCGTCAGCCTCCAGCAGCCGGCGAAAGCCGTAGCGGCCGTAGATATGCTCACCCGTCGCAATGAGGGTAGAGTGGATCTCTTTTTTGAGGCGGCCGAAGCCCTCCATGTCGTAGGGAGGAAGAACCTCCTCGACCCATTTCACACGGTACGGCTCCATCAGCTTGCACATGTTGATGGTGTAAGGCTCATCCCAGGACATCCAGCAATCGCACATCACGTCGCCGTCCGGACCGACTGCCTTGCGCGCGCGCTCCACCAGTTCCACGTTGCCGCGCATGCCCTCCTCTCCGCTGGGCGGTCCATAGGGCATGGCGACCTTGACGCGCTTGAAGCCGTGCGCGACGTGCTGCTCAATGTCGTTGCCGGTGCAATAGGCCGGAATGCGCGGCTTGGTCTCGCCGCCGAGCAGCACATAGATGGGCTCATTCAGGGCTTTGCCCACAATGTCCCACAAGGCATTGTCGAAGCCGCTGATGGCGTTCATCGTGACGCCCTCCTGCCCGTACGACTCGGTGGCGCGCCAGTTGATGTCCCAATTGCGCTCGAGGTCGAAAGGGTCGCGGCCCATCATCAGTTGCGCCAGGTGTCCCATGACGATCGCGCCGCCCCCGGCACCGCCGTCTCCGTAACCCGTGATGCCCTTGTCGGTCGTGACCTCGACGGTAAAGCTTGGGACATCCGTGGCGGCGAAGAGGCTGCGCGATGGCTTGAATTCGGGATAGATGTTGAGCGGCGCAGAGACCTCGACCCCTTGCGTCGACCAGCTGTTGGGATCGGGCTTGTAGTCCGGGTAAGGACGCTTCGGCTTGGTCTTGACGAGACGGATGCCGGTGATCTTCAGCTTTGATTTTTCCTGAGCCCAGGCCAAGGGGGGCACTACGACAGCGGCCGCGGCGGCCCGCAAAAAACTACGACGGTTCAAGGGGCTCTCCTTTTGCATGCACCAGCAGATGGACATCCTTTGGCATCATGCAGCCTACGACATAGAAGCGGCAGCGTCTACGGCTTTCCGTATGCCGGATCTTAGCGGAGCGCAAGGCGCGGGACCGATGATGGCAAGAGGCTTGTTCGCGCCAGGCTTTGCGGAAGCCAGCCGCGCAAGTTATCATCGCCGACGATAGCCACATGGTGCTCATGCGCCCACGCCCGGTCGCAGGCCAGACGCGGAGTTCCGGCCACAGGGCCGGGGATCCTCTCCCCGCAGACGCCGATGGTCCTGCCTCGGCCCGATCGGCCGGACAAATGGCTGGCATCCACGCAGCCCGGTTTGCTAAGCGGTTTTTGCAGACGGCAATCGGCCTTCTGTTTCTAGGCTCGGTCTTTGTCGGTGCTCTAACGGTGCTCCTCGGCTGCGTCCTTCCGAGACTCTCCGCGATCGGGCACTTGCGTGATCAAGACGCCGGCGCACTGCTGATGGTCCAGTTTGCATTTGCAGCCGGCGCCGCTCTTCTCGTCCGCCGCAATTTTCATTGGACTTTGGTGTGGGGATACGCACTGATTGCGCTTGCCGTTCTCGCCCTGCACCTGCTACCGAAGGCGTTGGCGATTCCCATCATCGCCGCCTACGGGCTCGGACTTGGACTGGTGATGACATCGAACAGCATGCTTGTCGGGCGCATCTTTCCCGGGCGCAGGGGGGTTGCCATCGCATCTCTCAACCTCTGCTGGAGCCTGGGAGCCGCGCTTACTCCCTGGCTGATCGCGCGGACCTTCGATCTTTTCTCCGTCAGCTTTCTCACGGCGATCGTGGCTGTGACCTCGGCCCTCTTCGCTGCGGTCCCATTTCTGGGCGGCTTTCAGCGAATTATCGATGTGGATCTGCCTGTCGAACCCCCGGCCATGGGAGCCACGCCTGCCGTTGCCTATTTTGGCCTGCTGGCTTTCCTGTACGTAGGGATTGAGTCGGCAACTGGAAACTGGATGAGCAGCTACGCCTTGCGCGTCAGCACCTGGGACTTATCGAGAAGCAATCTGGCGACGGCCTGCTTTTGGACTGCTCTGCTGCTCGGCCGCATGGCGGCGCCCCTCATCCTGTTGGCCATAGCAGAGGAGAGGCTCTACCTGCTCTCTGCCTGCGGGGCGGTCATGGGCGGCTTTGTATTGGTCGCAGCCCACAGCGGGTGGCTCGTGCTGCTTGGGGCTGTCCTCTCAGGGCTGAGCCTGGCTCCGATCTTTTCGTTGATTGTCGCCCTCTTCATGGCCAGAGCGGGCCAACCCAGAAGCTCCGGTTGGGTGTTTGCGGTCGCGGCTTCCGGCGGGGCGTTCCTGCCGTGGCTTACCGGCATCGTCTCTTCAGCGGCAGGGTCGCTGCGCATTGGGATGCTCGTGCCGGCATGCTCGGCCCTGCTCCTGCTGCTTTTAGGCTCTCGCTTGAACTCCGCCGCGGATGCAGGCGCGCCGGGGTCTCTGCGCGCCGGGGTCGTCCCCGGACGAGGTTGAGGCGGCCCGGCTGCAATGCGGCACACGAGAGATTCGACAACACACGGGGACGCCGTCTATTCTCTGCGGTGAGCTTTTCTCTGGGACATTCTGGCGGCCGAGGGTTGACAGTCGCCACTCGGCATAGATAGTATCCTGGGCGAAATGAGACGTCTCAGAAAGAGCACGGCGAACCAGGAGAATCGTGGTCTCTTCCCCGCAGTTGCCGCTTCGATCTGGTATGAGGTTTTGATTACGCATGGGATTGTCTAGGCTGTCCGGCTTGAAACCTGCGCGGCGAGCGCTCCATCTGCTCATCGTTGCGTTCGGATGTATGCTGCCTTGGATAACTTCGGCCTACAGCCAGGGAGAAGACGCTCCGGAGTGGACGACCGACAGTTATAACCCGCAGCGCGACGGTTGGCAGAGAAACGAGACAAAGATCTCGCCCGCAAATGCCAAGGACCTTCGGCTCCTCTGGAAGATCAAGACCGACAACAAGTCGATGGGCATGCAGTCCTTCCGGGAGCCCCTCATCGTCGCGGGGGTCTCTACGCCGGGGGGAACCAAGACCGTGGCGGTCGTCGCGGGGAGTTCGAACGATGTCTATGTGATCGATGCCGATAGCGGCTCGATGGTCTGGCAGAAGAAATTGAAGTGGGCCTCCTCAATGCCGCAGGAACCTGGGGAAGGACGCGGATTCATCTGCACGAATGCGCTGAGCGCGACGCCAGTGGTGACTCCGGCTGGAGCCGGGGAGCGATTGCTCTACGTCCTGACCAGCGATGGGTACATACACGCCCTGAATCTCTCCAGCGGAGAAGAGAAGGACCCGCCAGTCCAGATGTTTCCCCGGGTGTATGGCAAGGCCTACGGCCTGAATCTTGTGAACGGGATCGTCTACACGATTACCGGCCAGGGTTGCGGGGGCGTACCGAACGCCCTCTATGCCTACGACACGGTGAATAAGAAGGTATCTTTCTCCACTCCTCCGCAGGGAGGGCTATGGGGAGTTGCCGGCCCGTCGGTCGGTCATGACGGAACGATTTACTTCGAATCCGGAGACCATCCCTACGACGCGAAGGCCGGCTTGCTGGCGAGCAGCTTTCAGGCCTATACGTACTCGAACGACAGCCTGACGCTCAAGGATTACTTCACTCCATCGAACTACGAGTGGCTTACCAAGCGCGACCTGGATATGAACGACACGCCGGTAGTCTTTTCCTACAAGGGACGGGATCTTCTGGTCGGCGGGGGAAAAGAGGGGCGGCTATACATGCTCGACAGCACCTCTCTGGGCGGCGCCGATCACCAGACGCCACTCTACCGGTCTCCCTTGATTGCCAACGCGAATGTGAACTTTCAGACCGAAGGCAACTGGGGCAGCCTGGCTGCATGGAAGGACGAGTCGGGCACGCAATGGGTACTGGCGCCCAATGGCGGCCCGACCATCGTGGACTTTCCGATGAGTTATGGACCCACACCCAACGGGGGCATTCTCGCTTTCAAGATAGAAGAGAAGAGCGGCAAGCCGGTGCTGGCTCCCGCTTGGAAGTCGCGCGACATGATGACGGCCGAGCCTCCGGTGATTGCCAACGGCGTTGTGTTTGCGCTGGCCGCGGGAGAGTTCACCGGCCAGGCCAACGATATCGATGGCGGCCTGTTCACTTCGGAGGAACGAATCCAGCGTTCGATCCCGGCAAAGTTGTATGCGTTCGACGCGCGCACCGGCAAAGAGCTGTATTCCAGCGGAGAGCAGATTCCGTCGTTCCTGCATCAGTCCGGTCTGGCGGTTGCCGGCGGACATGTGATCTTCGGCACGTTCGACGGAACGATCTATTGCTTCGGCATTCAGTAAGCGGATTCGAGCGGTTGAGCGCAAGTGGAGAGAAGTCGGTGATGAAAATTTTCCTTGGTCGATCGATTGCCCTCTCGTTGGCGGGCGTCCTTGTCTGTCTGGCGCAGGCTCATGGTCAAGTGGTCGGGAACTGGCCGATCGCTCACAGCGACGCGGGGCACAGCGGTTGGCAAAAGACGGAAAGAAAGCTATCCAGGGACACGATTGCCGGGCAGTTTAAATTCCTCTGGAAGATGAAGCTGGGGAGCGGAACCGGGGACGCCGCCTCCTTCAGCGAGCCCCTTCTCGCCCCGCGTCTCATCAATGGACAGGGCTTCAAGGACGTAGTGCTCTGGGGCAGCACTGACACCGTTTATGCGGTGGACTACGAGCTTGCAAGGATCGTCTGGCGGAAGCACTTCGATCTTCCGGCCTCCACGGGAAGCTGCGGGCCCAGCAACCTTGGAATTGTCATAGAGCCTCCGCACGTTATCAACTTCAATGCCCGCCGCACGCCCGCGGCTGCGCGACAACCGGAACCAGAGCCGGCGCCTGCCGGCTCGCGCCGCCTGGGCCAGCCCGCGGGCGGCGGCGGTTTTGGCTTTCGCGGAATCTACGTCCTCACCAGCGACGGCTACCTCCATGAACAAGTTCTCTCTACCGGCGCGGACTTCGCTCCACCGGTGAAGTTTCTACCATTCGCTGCGGGTGTTTCGAATGGCCTGAACATTCAAGGACAGATCGTATACACGGCCACCAAGCGTGGCTGCGGAGAGGCAATCAACGCGCTTTGGGGCATCGACCTGGCTCCGGAGAATGACCCTGTTTCGAGCTACGCCACGAATTCGGTAAGCCCGTTGGTGTCGATGGGTCCGACCCTCGGCGAGGGGGTGGCCTATCTGGTTACCGGAAGCGGCGCGGCCGGGTCCGCGGAGGATATCCATCCCGGCAGCATTGTGGCGCTGACGGAAACGGACCTGAAGGTCAAAGATTGGTACACGCCCTTCGGGAGCGAGGGAAAGCTGCAGAACGTCACTCCAGTTGCATTCACGGCGAAGCAGAGGAAGCTGCTGGCCGGCCCGGGGAGTGGCGGGAGCTTCGTCCTGCTGGATGCTGAATCCCTGGGCGGCCCCGATCATCACACGCCCTTGTTCCAAACCCCGGCTATCTCCAGGGCAAAACACGAGTCGTGGGGCGGGATGAGCAGCTGGCAGGATTCGGATGGAACGGCCTGGGTGTTGGCCTCAGTGACCGGCCCGCTGGAAGCGGGCGCAAAGTTCGCAGGCAGCAATGGTCCAGCGTCTCATGGCAGCGTCGTGGCATTCAAGGTGGAGGAGCAGGAGGGAAAGATGACCCTGGTCCCAGCCTGGTCTTCCCCGGATCTCGTCAACCCTTCGCCACCGGTAGTTGCCAATGGCCTGGTGTTTGCGCTTGCCGAGGGCGATGCCAAAACGCACGCCAAGCTCCATGTGCTTGATGCTGAAACCGGCAAAGAGCTGTATGCCAGCGGAGCGGAGATTGGCACCTATGCAAGGATGTCCGGAGTTTCTGTCGGCGAATCCCACGTCTTCTTTACCACGCACGATGGAACGCTGTATTCCTACGGGATTGACATGGAGCATTGATGTTCCGGCTGCGTGTTCGCGCCTTTGCGGGTTGAGCAGTCCGCAGTCGAGAGCCGGCAATTTTCTTTGGGTGGCCCGGCAACGGAAGCCGCCGTGTTCATAACGCGGTGATCGCCGCTAACAGCAGAGTGAAGGACGAGCGACAATGGTGAACCGATCCCAAGTGCAAGATGCAATTGATGCGAGCTCAGGTATTTTGAGGCTCAGGCCCTGCTGGGTGCCACGATCCTTTCTGATTCCGGGACGCAGGCTGAAGCTCCACCCCGACGATCTGTATGCGTTTGGAGGACATCGCGGAGGCATCAACGAGCGCTGGTTCTCTTCGACAACGAAGGCGTCGAACGGGCCTGATACTCTTCCCGACGAGGGTCTGAGCTACGTTCAGCCGCAGAAGGGCGAGAAGTTCCTGTTGAAGGATGCGGTTGAGGCTGCCGGGGATCTCCTGCTGGGCGCGGATGTCATGGAGCGCGAAGGCGGATGGAATCTGCTTTGCAAGTTCTTCGACAACCTGGGCCCTATCCCTCACCACATGCATCAGACCGACGAGTTCGCAAAGCTCGTGGGGCACAAGGGCAAACCGGAGGCTTACTACTTTCCCCCGCAGTACAACCAGGTCCAAAACAACTTTCCGCACACCTACATGGGGCTGGAACCCGGAACGACCAAGGATGATATCCGCCGCTGCCTCCAGAACTGGAACAAGGGAGACAACGGCATTCTTGCGTATGCGCGCGCTTACCGTCTGGTTCCTGGAGAAGGCTGGCAGATTGATCCCGGAATCCTGCACGCCCCCGGTTCGCTGGTCACCTACGAGCCGCAGGTGAACAGCGATGTTTTCGCGATGTTCCAGTCGGAGGTGGACGGACGCATTGTCGACTGGAGCCTGCTGGTCAAAGACGTCAAGCCGGAGTTCAGCCACGACCTCGATTACCTGATCAGCATGCTCGATTGGGAGGGCAATGTAAATCCCGAGTTTGCCAAGACGAACAAAACGCTTCCTCGTCCCGTCAAGGCGGCGGAGGAGATGGAGAGCCAGGGATATCGCGAGCTCTGGATCACCTATGGGATCAAGGATTACTCGGCCAAGGAGCTCACGGTGTTGCCGAAACGGAGCGTGACCATCCGGGACAGTGCGGCCTACGGCGCCATCCTGACGCAGGGACGCGGACGGATCGCCGGGCATGCGGTAGGCACGCCCTCGATGATCCGGTTCGGTGAGATGACGGAGGACGAGCTCTTCGTCACTGCCGCCGCGGCTCAACAGGGAGTTCTGATTGAGAACCACAGCTCGTCCGAACCGCTGGTCCTCCTCAAACACTTCGGGCCGGGAAATCCGGATGCCGCACCGCTCGTGAAAAGGTGAGGAACCGTGAGCATACAAGAGCAACACACGCGCCCGGCCATCCATAACGCGATGTGGCCGGGGCTCGTCGGCAAGGGACCCGGCTCGGAGCCGCCTATCGATCTGGAGACAATGCTGGACCTGACGGCGGCTGCAGAGGTGGACGGAATCCGCTTCGAGGGAGTGGACCTGTTTGCGTCGCTTCCGCACATTGATATCGATTCGACGAAGGACGATCTTGTGCGGATCGCGGACAGTATCTCCCGGCGGGGCCTGGTGGCCGGTTCGCTGGTCGCCCCGGTCTGGGCTCCCACCGGAGGCGGCTCTGCCATGGGCTCGGAGGAAGAGCGGGCGAGGTTTCTGACCCAGGTCCGCAAGGCCTGCGCGATGGGCAGGACTCTCCGCGAGATCGGCATTCGTCCGTACGGCGTCATTCGCATCGACTCCGCGGCCAGTCCGGCGGAGTGGGCAAAGTATCCTGCGGCAAATACCAAACGGATCGCCGATACGTTCCGCGAAGCCTGCGACATTGCGGAAGATTACGGCGAACGTCTTGCGGCCGAGGGCGAAATCTGCTGGGGTGGAATGCATAGCTGGCGGCGCATGCTGGAGCTGCTGGAGAGGGTGGATCGTCCGCGCACCCTGGGCTTCCAGGCGGATATGGCTCACTCGATGCTCTATACCCTCGGCTACAACGCTCCTGAGGACCGTCTGTTGCCCCCGGACTTCGATTGGTCCGACGAGACGGTCCTCATGGATGCTCTGCGGCAGGTTACGCGCGCACTGCGTCCGTGGACGATCGACTTCCACGTGGCGCAGAACGATGGAACCGTGCACGGGAGTGGATCTCACGACAAGACCGGGCGCCATTGCCCGGCGGCCGATCCGAATGGAAAGATGGATATCGTCAAGGTTGCCGGGCTATGGATGCGCGACGACGCCGGTGCTCCGACGCGCGCCTTTGAGCATATCTGCTGGGATGGCTGCATGTTCCCCAATGCGCTGATGATGTCTCGGGGCACATGGCAGGATGTGCTGAAGGCCATGATTGCCGTGCGGAGCGCCCACGGCTGGGACTGATCGAGCGAAGGAAGCGAGCATGGCCAAAAAGGCACTGAACATCGGACTGGTTGGATATGGCTTCATGGGGCGCACGCATTCGAATGCATTTCTGCAGGCGCCTCGCTTCTTTGATCTGCCATATCAGCCGGTATTGAAGGCGGTCTGCGCGCGCAACGCGGAGCGCGCAAAAGCCTTCGCGGAGAATTGGGGCTATCCCTCGATCGAGACGGACTGGCGCGAACTTGTTGCGCGCAGAGACATTGATCTGATCGATATCGCGAGCCCCAACGATACGCATGCGGAGATCGCGATTGCCGCGGCGAAGGCCGGCAAGATGGTGCTCTGCGAGAAGCCGCTGGCGCGAACAGCCGCGGAGGGGGCGGCGATGGTTTCCGCGGTGGAGGCTGCCCGGACGCCGAACATGGTCTGGTACAACTACCGGCGCGTTCCCGCCCTGGTTCTGCTCAAGAATCTCCTGGATGAGGGGCGTTTTGGACGAATCTTCCACTACCGTTCGCAGTTCTTGCAGGATTGGACGATCTCACAGGATTTGCCGCAGGGCGGAGAAGGCCTGTGGAGACTGGATGCATCGGTCTCCGGCAGCGGAGTTACGGGCGATCTGCTGGCGCACAATATCGATATGGCGCTCTGGCTCAACGGCCCGATCACCGAGGTTGCGGCGATGACCGAGACGTTTATCAAGGAGCGCAAGCACACGCTTACGGGAAAGATGCAGCCGGTCAGCATCGATGACGCCAGCGCATTTCTCGGCCGATTTCAGAATGGCTCCATGGCCCTGTTTGAGGCGACGCGCTATGCGCGCGGACACAAGGCGCTCTTTACTCTGGAGATCAATGGGGAACGGGCCTCCGCACGGTGGGACCTGCACGATCTGCATCGGCTGGAGTTTTTCGACCATCGGGATGAAGGGCGGCTGCGGGGATGGAAGAGTATCCATATAACGGACAGCGACCATCCCTATATGAAGAACTGGTGGGTGCCTGGGCTGCAGATCGGCTACGAGCACACTTTCATCCACCAGGTTGCCGATTTCCTTGACGCCGCAGGCGAGAACCGGCAGGCGGCCCCGACGTTTCGCGACGGGCTGGCGGTTGATTATGTAACCGATGCGGTGTTGAACTCCGCGAGGATC
>DASYYO010000344.1:0-7541 GCA_035933805.1 Acidobacteriaceae bacterium
CGCGCGATGCATTGGCCCCCCGGCTAGCGCAGGGCTTCAGGGAAATTTCTGCTGCGATGTGCCGCGCCAGAGCACCCGCACTCCTGATTCCGCGTGCAAGCAGGAGGACTCCCGGCGAAGGCGCCAGACTCCAACTGGCCACAGTCCTGAGATGAGGAGCGTCTACGCTTCGACGGCTTCGAGTTCTTCCTCAAGCCCATGGCGGCGAAGAAGATTTGGCAGATTCTGGGAGAAGGCCGAGCGCGGCATGACCATATCGCAGCCTGCTTCGACGGCCTTGGCCTTCAGGTCGCCTTGCAGATGCGACAGGAAGCCGATGATGGAGGTTCCTCTCTTCAGCTTGCTCTTGATCCGCGGAATCAGAGTGAGCGGCTTGGCGTTTACGTTATTCAAGTCGAAGACGATCAGAGACGGCCGCTCCCCTTCCGGGACGTTGGCCAGCCGGGAGACGATGTCTTTGTCCGCTTTGACAAAACCTACCTTCACGCCAAGCTTGCGGGCAGTCTCCTGAATCTTGGCGAGAACGAAGAGGTCTTCGATGAAGCAGAAGATCCGGACGGGCGCATCTTCACGGACGGGGGCGATCGCAGGCTCTGAAGCGGGCGGCTCGTTATAGAAGCCATTCTGCGAATTGCCGCGGAATTCGATGGTGGATGGCGAAACATCGGCGACATTTCCATTTGCAGCTCGATAGCTGTGATCCATCGGGCCGACAAAGACCTGCTGGCGCCTCGGTTTGCTCTTGCGCCGGCCGCCGCCCTGCGCGCCGCCGTTGCCATTGCTGCCGCCGCCATTGCGGCTGTTGGAGGCTTTGGCGAAGCGATTCTGATTTTGCTTGGACTTGGCAGTCTGCTTGGAGGAAGTCGCCTGGCCGGCCTCATTCGCGGGACCATTGACCTGGCCCTTGTTGGAGCCGTTGGGAAATCCTTTACGTCTGCGGCGCCGGCGGCGATGCTGCCCTTGCCCCTGTGTTGACCCCCCAGCCGAGGGAGCCTGATTAGGCTGAGGCTGAGGCTGGTTTTGCTCTATTGTCATGCATGCACTTCCTGGTGCCTTGGCTATACTTGCTGCTGCCTTGGCTATACTTGACGGCTACTTCCGCGACTGCCGTTCTTTGGAGCGAGGAGGCAGAAACCGGCAGAAATTCACAGCTCCACGTGGTCGGCGATTCATTATCGCGTCCGACGCAATCGAGCGGGGGACTGATCCGGAGGATGCGTTTCGAGGTGGAACGTATGGCTTGATCTTTCAAACAGCGCGTTGGTTTTGTACCGCGGTTTCCGCTCTTGCGAAGAGATTCGCTCTTTGAGCCTGCAACTGAGACGCGGCAGTCAAACTTTTTGTGACTCTCGAGAATTGCGGCGATCCTGGCTTGACAGCGAAGCTCTGGCTTCAGCCGCTCGATAGGCAAAAACTATAATACACATATACCACGGGGGAGAGCAAGAAGAATCCGAATCTTCCTCCCCACCCGAAGAGAGTGAGGCAAAGACGCCCGCCAGAAATGACGAAAGCCACGCACCGTGCGTGGCTTTCGTTCAATGGCCAGTCACTGGCCTCCCTAGGAGTACCCGCAGAGACCTCTGCGGAATTGCATTTCGGGGGCGGCCGGCCCTCGTGGAGCCCGGCTCTGCCTTCCCGGAATCTGCGCCACTCGCATCTTTGCGCAAGCTGGTGCGTCGCTGGTTACAGTTCCTTATTGCAGTTCTCATGCCGTTTCTAAATTCTTCATGTTTTCAATAACTTAGCTACGAACACTTCCCCAAGACTTCCGAATTATGGAATCGCCGCGAAGTCTCTCATCCGGGAATCCATAGAGGGCGTTGCCGGAAACCGGCTTCCGTTTCCCCTGATCCGCGCATCGGACTTTCTCTTATCTCTGGCAATGCGGACAGTAGTGCGTCCCGCGGCCCGCGACCAGGATTCGCCGAATCGGCGTCCCGCACACCAGGCAAGGCTTCCCGGTCCGCAGATAGACCCGGTGTTCCAGCTGGAAAAAGCCCTTGGCTCCCGTCGCATCCACATAATCGGAGACAGAAGAGCCTCCCAGGGCGATCGCCTCGCGCAGAACTCTCGCCAGGCCCTCATGCAGATTCGCGAGATCTGCCCGCGTCAATCTTGCGGCCATCCGGCGCGGGCGGATACCGGCGCGAAAGAGGCTCTCGTCGGCGTAGATATTGCCCACTCCGTGCAGCAGCTTTTGATTCAGCAAGGCTGCCTTGATCGGCGTTCGCCGGCCCCGGAACAGCACTGTGAACTCCTCAACGGAAATCGAAAGAGGTTCCCGGCCGGTGCCGGCAAATCCGCGGGCCTTCCCCGGTTCGCTCTCCGATGCCGGCAAATGCAACTCCATGCGGCCGAAGCGCCGGGGATCGGTAAACCGCAGCTCGCGTCCCGATGCCAGGGAGAGTATCCCGTGGGTATGCGCCGGCACAGCCGATGCCGCATCGGCGATCAACAGCCTTCCGGTCATGCCCAGGTGCACAATCCACTGCAGCGCGCCTGCGGCAGGTTCCGTCCCCGATCTCTTGGGTGAGACCGGCTCCAGGTCGAAGACAATATGCTTCCCCACCCGGAATACGCGCTCGATTCGCATTCCAGGCAATGCCTGCGCCATCGCTTGCGGCGGAGTCTTGAAGGGTTCGCGCTTCCCGCTGAACCACGTCGACAGGATGCGGTCGCCCCGCAGCCGCTCGTCGAGCCCGCGAGCGATGGTTTCCACTTCTGGCAGTTCTGGCATCTCTTCCTGATTGTCGCAAAACAGGGACTGCAGCAAGGCCGGGGCAGCGAGTTCGTCCGGTTTGGTTCGCCGCAGAGCGGCGTTATATCATCGCATTCGGTGCGCGTCCCCGGCGCGCAGAAGATGCGCTCACTCCGGAGGACCAACAATAGCCGCGGCAAAACGTGTGCCGGATGCAAGCGAAGCAATGGGAGTCCATGCGAACCAAGACTGCTGTCGTACTCGGCGCCCAATGGGGCGATGAAGGCAAAGGGAAGATCGTTGACGTCCTCTCCGGACAATTCGATCTCGTAGCCCGCTACGCGGGCGGCCACAACGCGGGCCATACGGTTATCATCCACGGCCAGAAGTTTGTTCTTCAACTGGTCCCATGTGGAGTCCTGCGCCCGGAGTGCCGCGCGGTAATCGGCAACGGAGTCGTTCTCGATCCGATGGCCTTCCTCAAAGAGATCGGCAAGCTGAGGGATCTCGGGGTGCCGGTAGACAAGCAGCTCTTCGTCTCCAACCGAGCCCAGGTGATCCTGCCCTACCACCGCATGATCGAGCTGGCCTCGGAGAGCGCTCCAGGGCGGCAGAAGATTGGGACCACGAGCCGCGGAATCGGTCCGGCTTACGAAGACAAGATGCATCGCAGCGGGCTGCGAGTGGTCGATCTTCTGAACCGTGCCCTGCTCAAAACGCACATCGAAAATGCGTGCAATGAGAAAAACGCTATCGCGCACGCGCTCTTCGGCACCGATCCGCTCGATCCCATCAAAATGTATGACGAGTACTCTGAGGCTGCCGAGCAGATCCGGCCATTCGTCACTGATACCGCTGCGCTGCTGAATCACGCAATCCGCCAGGGACAGAGCGTGATGTTTGAGGGCGCTCAGGGCACCATGCTGGACATTGATCACGGCACCTACCCATTTGTCACTTCCTCGTCAGCCACCGCCGGAGGCGCGGTCACCGGCACCGGAGTGGGGCCGACCGCCATCGGCGGAGTCATCGGAGTCACCAAGGCCTATGTCACCCGGGTGGGGGAGGGTCCCTTCCCCACTGAGATCTTCGACGGAAATGGAGATCTGCTTCGTGACCGCGGGCAGGAATATGGAGCCGTGACCGGCCGGCCCCGCCGCTGCGGCTGGCTGGACCTTCCCCTGCTGCGCTACTCGAACGAGATCAATGGAACCGAGTGGCTGGTGGTCACCAAGCTGGATGTGCTCGACGCTTTGGATGAGATTCCGGTCTGCACCGGCTATCGCCTCGATGGGCAGCTCACCGGCACCATCCCCGCCGATGTGAGCGGCCTCGAAAGCGTTCAGCCGGTCTATACCACGCTGAAGGGTTGGAAGACTTCGACCGAGGGAATCACCAGCTTCGGCAAACTTCCCCGGGCGGCACAGGAGTATCTCCGCTTTCTGGAAGCCGAGTCTCAGGCCACGATCGGCATGGTCTCCACCGGCCCCGATCGCGAGCAGACCATCACGCTCCCGGCCTTCGCCGATGCGCTGGAATCCATGCGGTCGGAACCGATGCGCAAGCTTTAGCCGGCGAGCCGCCACTACGGAAGTGAACGCGGCGTGCTCACCTCGGCTGCCGGTTCCGTGCCGGGATCAGCATATCTGCAAGGCGAGTTCTTCCCACGAATCCCTGGGCTGAATCTCGCGTCGACATTGAACATTGGATGAATTTCTCCTGAGCTACAGCAATGCTGAAAATGCTCTAGAATCGGGCTATGGTCAGCTTCATCGTACGCATGCGATTCGCCGCGGAAGACCGCGAACAGATCACGGAGATTTTGCGCAACCTGGGCACTGCCTCTCGCCAGGAGCCCGGATGCGTGAGCTACATACCGCACATCTCGGAAGCTGATCCGGATACAGTTGTCATCTATGAGCAGTATCGCGACCGGGCAGCCGCTGACTTCCACCGCACAACTCCGCACTTTCAGAAGTTCGCCGTGGGTGGCCTCTTCCAGCTTATGCGCGAGCGCGAGCTGGAGAACCTGAACGCGGTGGATTGAGAGCGCGCTCGATTTCCATCTCACTGTCCCATGCGGCGTGGACAGAGAAGCAGTTGAGAACAGAAAAGCGCTTTTGCCGAATCGCAATCCAGCTTTCGCAGCGTTGCGTTCAGGTGGAAAAAGTGCCACTCTGATGTTTCTCTTTGACTCATAATTTGAACGGGATCTAAGATCCGGTACGCCTATGCGTGCGCATTCCGAGCGTCGTTCACCAGTTCAGGTGGTCCTCCGGCTAGCGGCGGCGCTGGTGTTTGCCTTTTGCTTCGTTCTCCCCGCGCAAGCCACCTTCCCGCGCCGCGATTCTCTCCATAAGGAGATCGAATCGCTGGAGTATCAGTGGCGCGATGCGCTGCTTCACAACGACCTCACCGCCATCGATCAACTGCTGGCCGACGATTATCTCGGGATCAGTCCGAACGGCACCCTGGAGACCAAGGCCGATGTTCTGGCCCTGCGCCGCTCCGGCCGCTTCAGGGTCACGCAAATGAACCTGAGCGACATCAAAATCCGCATCTACGGCGACACCGCCGTGGTGACATCGAAGGTGGATCTGGAGGGAATGAACGGCGATCGCGACATCAGCGGACACTACCGCTACACCCGCGTCTACACCGACCGCGGAAATCAATGGAAGATTGTCAGCTTCGAGGCCAGCCGCGTCCGCGACGCATCGCATCACCCGCAGAAGCACTAGGGCCTGTTAACACTCTTGGAGCGGACGGCGTTGCGAGCGAAAATCGGGTCAGACGAGACGGAGTCCGATGGCTTTGGTGGTTCCGAAGTCGAGGAGGACAACGAAGTATGACCCGATTCTCTCCGCAACCCGGAGGGACGGGGCCAATTTTCCCGATTTCGTTGTCGCTCGTCGCTCGAAGATGCCCGATATTCGTCGCTCCTCACTTCTAGAACTCGAAAAAATTGGCTCCCGTCGCCGCCATCCCAATAGCGTTAACAGGCCCTAGCCCGTCTCTCTTCGCGCAGGCTGCGCGGACAATTCAAATTCCTCAGAGCCTGTTTGATGCACCCCACCCGGTCCGGAGCGCCTCACCCGGAGATCCGCTCAGCGCAAAAAAGCCTGCTCGGCGGCAGCCAGGATGGCGTCCGCAATAGCCGCTGCTTCGATCGTCGGCCGCACATCATGCGCCCGCACCAGCTCGGCTCCGGCCAGAATTGCGGCCGTCGCCGCGGCCAGCGAAGCGTTTCCCCGCGCATCGATCGGGGCATCTGCGCCCCCGAAGAGCGGAGCCAGCGTTCGCGCCAGAAACGATTTGCGCGATGCGCCAACGAGCAGCGGCTGCCCCAGCGCCCGCAGCCCCTCCAACTCTGCCAGCAAAGGATAGTTGCTCTCAAAGGCCTTTCCGAAGCCGAGCCCGGGATCGAGAACAATGTGCTCGCGCGAAACTCCGGCGCCCAGCGCCACTCTCAACTGTTGCCCGAGCTCTCGTTGGACCAAAGCCATCTCCTCACCCTGCGCAAGCCGGGGAAGGGTGCGCCACTCTTCCGGCCGCCCTCGTGTGTGCATCAGCACCAGTCCGCAACCGGATGCGGCGCATACCTCCGCCATTCCTGCATCCCATCGCAGGCCGCTCACATCGTTGACAATCTCCGCTCCAGCCTCGAGCGACACGGCGGCAGTGGCCGCTTTGTAGGTGTCGATCGAGAGAATCGCCTGCGGCCGATGCGAGCGCACACCCTCAATCACCGGAAGCAGCCGCTCGATCTCCTGGGCAGCGCTGACCGGCTCGCGCGTGCCAGGCCGGGTCGACTCCGCACCCAGATCGACAATCGCTGCTCCCTGATCGAACATCTCCAGCGCGCCCTCAATCGCCGCCGACGGGCTGGCGAACCGGCCACCATCGGAGAAGGAGTCGGACGTCACGTTCACCACACCCACCACACGCGTCCGTGCGCCCAGCCCCAGGGATTGACTGCGCAGCTTCCACGCAAACTGGGCTCGGGGAAGGAAGGGCATGGCAGATATCTTAATGGCAACCTCGCACCGGCTCGGCCCCGCAGGCGGACCGATCCCTGGAACGCACCCGGGAATGAGCTTTGGAAGTATCGCCCGCTGGGCGGTCCTGGGTTACACTCCGCGCAGACATGCAACTCCGCGCCAATGCCCTCTCCCCCGTACTCTGGCTTGCCATACTGCTGTCCCTGCTGCCTTCTTCCGCTCCGGCCGAGGGCCGAAGATCTCCCTCCCGGGGAACGGCATCTCTCACCCGGACGATCGCCAGGCTTCTCTCCAGGCCTTCTCCGTCTCCGGCTTACTGGGGGATCTCCGTAGCCTCGCTCGAAGGCAAGCCGCTCTACTCTCTCAACAGCACCCAACTCTTCCATCCTGCCTCGAATGCCAAACTCTTCACCACGGCTGCGGCCTTTGCCCTGCTGCCCGACAGCCTGACGTTTACCACCCGCGTGGTTGCCGATGCTCCCATCGATTCTTCGGGGACCGTTCACGGCAACCTGGTGATCCTGGGCTGCGGAGACGCGAACATCTCGGGACGAGAGCTGCCCTACAGCGGCAAGACCGAGCGTTCGGGTCCTCCGCTTGCCGCCTTGGAAGAGATGGCGGATCAGATCGTCCAGCATGGCGTCCACGTAGTCCAGGGCAGCATCCTGGGCGACGACACCTGGTTTCTCTTCGAGCGCTACGGCTCAGGCTGGAGCTGGGACGATCTGCAATGGGGCTATGGCGCTCCCATCTCGGCGCTAACGGTCAACGACAACGCCGTTTATCTCAACATTCTGCCCGGCGCGCAGCCTGGCGACCCGGCGACCGCCTCGTGGCTG
>DASYYO010000355.1:0-2105 GCA_035933805.1 Acidobacteriaceae bacterium
ATCGTCTCTAACCGAAGTTCGTCACCATTGAGGCCGAAGGGCGGCTAAGCCGTTCAGAATCAGTTTAGGTGATCGCCAAGTCTGCACTACATTTGCGGTTGAGTTCGAAGCGCTCCGGTAGGCTCAGGCCGAGTTGCTGCAGAAGCGATTTCTGCTCGGCGGTGGGCTCGGTGATGCGGCGCAGACGGATCTCGCGGCCATCGGTGGTCGGTAGCACAATGTCTGCGCTTTGCAGAGTAGACAGCAAGGAGAGGGCCTTCATCGCCGACAACGGGTGGGCGTTGTCGACGCCGCTCGTGGATGGCTGGGGAACCATCGCGGATCTCCGCTTCAGCAGATGTTTGAGCGTCACCCATAAGGCATATCCCAGAAAGGCCACCATCACATGTGCCTTCACCCGCGGCTCCAGTTGATGGAACAGGGGACGGATCGACAGTTCGCTCTTGAGCGCGCGGAACGAGGCCTCCGCCTCGGTCAATTGCATATACCGCGACCAAAGCTCTTCCGCCGTTGACGCCTGCAGATTGGTGCGCAGCATGTACGCACCCTCCCGCAGTTCGCGCCAGCCCTGGCGATCTGCTTGGATTGCCCAGTGCAGGCGAACACCTTCGGCTGTGTCGCGCAGAGCCACTTCATACAAATCGTTCACCTGGGGATGGCTGGCCTGAATCCGTCCCAAGCGCCGCTCCATTTTGTGGCGGTCCTTCAAACGGCCGGCCGCGATGGTCTTCGCCAGGCGCTTCAGCGCATCCTCCATGCGGTCGGAAAACCGCTTCCGGATGGCTTTCTCCTTCTCCTTGCGCCCGCTGGTGCGACACAGGATGAAGGTCTCCTCGCCTTGGGGAATCGCCACTTTCTTGACTTCCACCTCGGGCCGCACCTGAATCCAATCGTCGGTCAGCAACTCGGCTTCAAACTGCTTCATCTGGCTGCGGGCTGTGCCCACCAGGTACTGGCCTCCACGCTTGCGGATCGCCTGAAGATTCTCTTCGCTCACGATTCCGCGATCCATTACCCAGATGCGCCGCGCCTTGCCGTACTTGCGCTCCACCATCCGCAGAATCGTTTCCATCGTTGACACGTCCGCCCGGTTGCCGTCAAAAGTCTCGTAACTGAAGGGGAACCCTTCGCTGTTGACAATCAGCGCGATTACCATCTGTTCGCAGTCCGGCCGATGATCGCGTGAGTAGCCACGGCGCATCATCGGATTCTTCTCCGCCGCGCCTTCCACGTACGTGCTGGTCAGATCATAGAGCAGCACGTCGAACTCGGCCCCGAACAACTCGCCGTAGCGCTGTTTGAGATGCTGCTCCAGCTTCGTCTTATGCGGCAGAATCCGGTCCAGGCACCGGTATAGTCGCGTGTCGTTGATCTTGCCTTCTTCGATCCCCAGCAGATCATCCAGCGCCGTGGACGGGTACCAGCGCTGTTCAATCGCCAGTTCGCTGCCTGGCGCGCACAGCCGGTTGATCGCCAGCACCGCCGCCACCCGCGACCACGGCACGTCGGCCTCGTGCTCATCCACAGCGTCTTCGAAAAATCGGTTCAAGGCCAGGCGCTTCCAGAGTTCCAGCCCCAGCCAACAGGAGCCGAATTGCCGCGTCCTTTCCAGCCGTACCTTGTTCAGCAGCACGCGTGCTACTTCGGGATCGTCCGGCGGCGGCTCGATATGCGATGGAAACAGTTTCAGTTGTTGCGTCTCGCCCTGCTCGTTGAAGACTTCGATCGTCTTCAGCCACCGCGCCTGAGCCGAATCGTTCAGCTCACCGAGGTAGCAGAGCGTTCTCTGCCGCGGACCGTCCGACGTCCGCACCGTCTCCACCAGCGACCAGTAGGTGTGATCCTTGCCGTCCTTGTTGCGGGCGTGCGACCGCAGGAACATTCTCGCCCAATCGTGTCACGGGATCGAAGATCCTTCAAGAGGGTTGGTCTGCACTACATCGAATTCTCAGAATCTGGGATTGCAGGCAAACCAGTTGCGCGGACCGCCAGCATAAGAATCGCTCCATTTGAGTCGGGAGTGACGAACTTCGGTTAGTCCCATCCATGGCTTGCCACTCGGCTGCGGTCCAACCAGCGGCGCCAATGGATGCTGTCACTTCTTC
>DASYYO010000393.1:0-5914 GCA_035933805.1 Acidobacteriaceae bacterium
GAACCAGCCGCACGGAGTATTTCATCGCATCGGCCACTTTTTTTCCCGGCTCTTCGGAGCATGACGAACTAGCCAATGAAGGGGCGGGGAGCCCGGTCACAACGGCAGATCTGCTATTTCCCTTGCGCATGCAGGGGGAAAAGGCCGCCGCTGCGGAAGTCTGCCGCCAGGAGCGTTCCCGGACAACCGCAAGCAACCGTGCCGGTCAACGCGCTACAATTTGGTGTCGGGGCAGATCCTCTCCGTCCCAACTAGATCCGCTTACATACGTAAGGAGCTTTTCTTCTATGGCGATCCCCGCCACACAGATGCGCCCGGGCATGATTATCAAGCACAACAACGAGCTGCACGCGGTTTTCAGCGTGGAGCACCGGACTCCCGGAAACCTGCGCGCATTCATTCAGGCTAAACTGCGTAATCTGCGCACCGGAGCAATGTTCGAGCATCGCTTCCGTTCCCCCGACCCCATCGACCGCGTCATTGTCGACGAGATTCCGATGGAGTTCCTGTACTCCGACGGGGACGACTACTACTTCATGAACACCGAGAATTATGAGCAGACTCACCTCAAGCGCGAGATGCTGGGAGATGCGGTGGAATATCTCATCTCCAATCTGCAGATCAAGGTCTCGTTCTTTGATGGCGTTGCGGTCGGAATTGAGCTGCCGCAGACCGTCGAGCTCACAGTCGTCGAAACCGAGCCGGGGCTCAAATCCGCCACGGCGTCTTCGGTCACCAAGCCAGCCAAGTTAGAGACCGGATTGGTCGTCCAGGTGCCTCCGTTCATCAATGAGGGAGAGAAGATCCGTGTGGATACCGCAGAAGGCGCCTACCTGTCACGAGCATAGCCATATGCGCGGATTCGGATTCCGGAGAAGCCAGGGTGCGCCCTCCTCTTCCGAGCCCTGTTCTGCGCTCGTCTGCCGCTTTCCTCTCCCAGCCCAGCCCTATCGCGGAGTGTGACACAAATCATGGTTCGCTACTATGTGGTCCGGGGACGCGTCCAGGGGGTGGGGTTCCGCTGGTTCGTCCATCGCGAAGCCGCAGCCTTGGGGTTGAAGGGATGGGTGCGCAACACCGACGATGGCAAGGTTGAGCTCGTGGCAGCGGGCGATTCCGAGAAACTTGCCGAACTGCGGACAGCACTGAGGCGCGGTTCGCGCGGCAGCCGGGTCGATGCCGTTGAAGAGGTTGAAATCGAGGAAAAGACGGCGGAAGGCCTCGAATCATTTCAGATTGAAGGAGCCTGGTAAGCCACGATGTTCCATACTCCGATTGACTGTGAGCCTCTCAAGTCTCTCATCCGCACGGTTCCCGATTTTCCCAAGCCGGGCATACTCTTTTATGACATCACCACCCTGCTCAAAGACAAGCAAGGCTACGCCACCCTGGTGGATGCGCTGGCAGCCCACTACATCGGAGAGAACATCGATCTTGTTCTTGGCATTGAGGCCCGCGGCTTCATCTTTGGACCGGCGCTCGCCTACCGCCTGAATGCTGGTTTTGTTCCGGTCAGAAAGCCGAACAAGCTGCCGGCGGAGACGGCGCGGGTGACCTACGATCTCGAATATGGGAGCGATGCGCTGGAGATCCATCTGGACGCAATCGAGCCAGGCCAGAGAGTGATCATCGTGGACGACCTTCTGGCTACGGGAGGGACGATGGAAGCCACGGCCAAGCTGGTGCGCCAGGTGGGGGGAACCATCGCCGGGCTGGCCTTTGCCATCGAACTCGATTTTCTCAAGGGCCGGGAGCGCTTCCGCGAATACGATGTCTTCAGCTTATTGCACTACTCCGAGTAAGCAACCGGGAGGGGGAGAGAAGGCGCCTTCCCGCATGCCCAGCCGCCCGGGAAGGGATCGGACTGAGGTTTCTATGGCTAAGATGGTTTCCAGCTTCTCCCGCTCTTTCTATTCTGCCCTCGCTCTCGGCGTGGCGGCCCTGGCTTTGCCTCAGGCTGGCGCTCAGTCCGGGGTCGGGTCCGCCGCAACGGTTCTGACCCATGTCACCCTGATCGATGGGACAGGCCGGACGCCCGTCAAGGACGCTACCCTCGTCATTGAAGGCACCCGGATCGCAGCCATTCACAGCGGAAACTTCGCGGGACCTCCCAAAGCCCGCGTTCTCGATATGCACGGCGACACCGTCATGCCGGGAATCATCAATGCGCACGGGCATCTGGCGCAATTTCAAGACGGCGAGAACTCGACTGCGGCCTACACCGCGGAGCATGTCTTAAGCGATCTACGCCAATACGAGAGCTATGGCGTGACGACAATCCTCGCTCTGGGGCTGAACAAGGACCTGCTGTACCCAATACGGCAGCAGCAGCGGGAAGGAAAACTCGATGGCGCCACGGTCTTTACGGCGGACCGCGGGATCGGCGCTCCGGGCAGCGTGCCCGGCCCCACGAATCCGGAGCAAAACTATCGTCCGGCCACCGTCGAGCAGGCCCGCGCTGCCGTGGATGACATGGCGGCGCGTCACGCGGATTTCGTCAAAATCTGGGTGGACAGCGCCTATGGCACCAAGCCGAAGATGCAGCCCGAGATCTACCGCGCAGTGATCGAGGAGGCACACAAACATCATTTGCGCGTGGCGGCGCACGTCTATTACCTGGCGGATGCGAAAGAACTGGTGAAAGATGGCGTCAACGTTCTGGCGCACAGCGTCCGCGACCAACCAGTGGATGCCGAACTCATCTCCCTGTTGAAGCAGCGCGGCGTCTGGTATATCCCAACTTTTACCGTGGACGAGTCCTTCTTTGTCTATGCGGAGCATCCGGCGTTCATGCAGGTGGACTTTTTCAAGGCAGCCGTTCCGCCGGGAACTCTCGCGATGCTGTCCGGCGACGCCTACGCTCAAAAGGTGCAGCATGATCCAGCCACAGCTCAGCACAGAGCGGATTTCCGCATGGATCAGCAGAATCTGAAGGCGCTCTTCGACGCCGGCGTGCACATCGGCTTCGGAACGGATTCGGGAGCCTTTCCCGTGCGCATTCCCGGATTTGCCGAGCACCGCGAGCTGGAAGACATGGTCCATGCCGGACTCACTCCGATGCAGGCCATCGTTTGCGCCACCCGGAACAACGCGGAACTGCTCGGGACCGCAGCCACGCGTGGCACCCTCCAGGTCGGCAAGAGAGCAGATCTGATTGTCCTCGCCGCAAATCCTCTTGATGACATCACCAACACACGTCATATCGTGGCAATCTTCCATGACGGCCGGCAGGTGAAACCCCGTGTTCCGGTGGTGATGGCCCGCTGAGTTCCGCAGCCGGGTCTAATGCCCGCAGCTTGACGAGGGCCGGAGAGTCACTCCGGCCGGGCCGCTCCCCGCATCCAAGCGGAAGGATGTCATGGAAGGAGATCTGAACCGATGACAACGGAAGGCTTCGCTGACAACGGCACGATGTTGAAGGATATCGCGCAATTTGATCTGGCCCAGGAGATGCACGACTCCGATCAGAAAAAACCCTGGCCGATGGGCCATCTCGCGAAAACCCTCTTCAAAAAAACGGACTTCAGAATGGTGCTGATCTCGATGGAGAACGCCTCTGCGATCAAAGAGCATCACGCCGACGGAACGATCTCGATGCACGTCTTGAAGGGAAAGCTGCGCTTCACAGCGCAGGACAAGAGCTACGATCTCGGGGCAAACGACGTATTGACGCTGGGAGCATCCATCAAGCATGAGGTGCAGGCTCTCGAAGAGTCAGCCTTCCTGCTGACAATCTCCTGGCCCGACGGCGCAAAGCTCCAAAAAATGGAGCATCGCGGCTACGGCACTTAGAGGCGCCAAGCGAGCAGAACTCGCGCAAAAGGCTCCGGCTACTTCTTGCCTCGTGGTCCGGCAGCGCTCACTTCCGCCGGCGCCTTGAACTTGGCAAAGTTCTCCTGGAACTTTCTGGCCAGCAGTTCAGCTTGAGCGTCGTAGGCGGCCTTGTCCTTCCATGCGTGGCGGGGATTGAGCAGCTCGGCAGGCACACCCGGACAGCTCACCGGGATGCTCAATCCGAACGCCGGCTCTACCGTAAACCCCACATCGGCCAGGCTTCCATCCAGGGCGGCGTTCACCATGGCGCGGGTGTACTTCAGACTCATGCGCTTGCCTGTTCCGAAGGCGCCTCCACTCCAACCGGTGTTCACCAGCCAGCACTGTGTGCCGTGCTGGCGCATTCTGTCGCCCAGCATCCTGGCATAAACCTGGGGCGCCCGAGGGATGAATGGCGAAGCAAAACAGGTAGAGAATTCGGGCACAGGCTCGCTCCCCAGGCCGGCCTCGGTCCCCGCCAGTTTGGCCGTATACCCGGACAAAAAGTGGTACATCGCCTGTTCCGGCGAAAGCCTGGCGATGGGCGGAAGCACACCGAAGGCGTCCGCGGCGAGGAAAAGGATGTTCTTTGGATGACCACCGACTCCAGGGATCATCGCATCGGAGATAAACTCGACGGGGTAAGCCGCCCGGGTATTTTCGGTATAGCGAATATCTGTGTAATCGGGAGCTCCGGTGCGGCTGTCGATCACGACATTCTCGAGCACGGATCCGAAGCGGATTGCGTTGAAGATCTGCGGCTCTTTCTCAGCCGACAGATCGACGCACTTGGCATAGCAGCCGCCCTCGATATTAAAGATTCCGCTGCTGCTCCAGCCGTGTTCGTCATCCCCGATGAGGCGGCGCAGAGGATCGGCGGAAAGAGTGGTCTTCCCGGTTCCGGACAGACCGAAGAACAGTGCCGTCTCTCCCTGGGCGCTCACATTGGCTGAGCAGTGCATGGGAAAGACGTCGCGCTCCGGAAGAAGGAAATTCATCACTCCGAAGATCGATTTCTTCATCTCTCCGGCGTACTTGGTGCCTCCGATGAGGATCACCTTGCGGGTGAAGTCGGTAATGATGAAGGTAGAAGACTTTGTGCCATCGCGCTCAGGAACGGCTTCAAATTCCGGCGCAGCGATGATGGTGAACTCCGCCTCATGCGAGGCGAGATCCTCGAAGCTCGGCCGCAGAAAAAGCTGCTTCACAAAGAGAGCATGCCAGGCATACTCGGCAATCACCTGCACCGGAAGCCGGTAGCCCTCGTCCGCCCCTGCAAAAAGATCGAGCACATAAAGGTCCCGCTCTCGCATATGAGCGATGACCCGGTCAAGGATTCCTTGAAACTGATCCGATTCGAAGGGCTGGTTGACCTTTCCCCAGTCCACACTTGGGCCGGTGAGCTCATCCTGCACCAGGAACTTGTCGCGCGGCGACCGTCCCGTCCTCGAACCGGTCAGTGCGACCAAAGCGCCGTTCGCCGCCAGGCTGGCTTCTCCGCGCGCGATCGCTGCTTCCACCAACTGCGGCGTCGACAGGTTCCGATGGACGTGGGGTCCCTCAATCAGGTTTCGAATCCCGGGAATCGCTTTGACCAAACTCATGCAGGCTCTGCTCCTTCCCTGCCCTGCGGCAGGAGATGGTTAGTTTGTCATCCACATCTGAGACATCCAACTCCGCGGGAGGGGCATTGCCATGCCCCTGAGACATAGACTATGGGTCCAAGGCACAGATCCTCACAAAGCAGGATGATGCTGGTTTGTGGCAACTGCTGCTTCTCAAACGCTTGCATCCGGATAAAGCTCTTCACTTCAAAGAAACCTGCGGCGGCAGAAACCGCCTCTGCGCTGTCTGGAGTTATCGTCCAGGCACTACTGGCAATTCCGGCAAAAAGGCGGAGTGACGTACTTCTCTCATTACACCCTCGGCGTGAGCTAATACTTCCTCGACGCTCATGGTGTACATCTCGCGTCCATTGTCGTAGCCGCTTGTGACGGCTTCCTTCAGATAGCGGCCCGCCAACTGCGCCGCCAGCCGGTCTGTAATGACATGGCCGGTGCGCCTCTTCTGCTCGACCCAGGCGCTGGAGGGGAGCACGATC
>DASYYO010000435.1:0-2953 GCA_035933805.1 Acidobacteriaceae bacterium
GGTCTCGGTAAAGGTCGGCGACACCAACTACCCGGTCGGTCCGAACTCCGGCGGCAGTGTCACCACCTCTTCTTTGACTCCGGCGGTCCGGGACGCAGCATGGCAGGCGTCGCAGAAGTTCCTTGCCAGCATCGCTCCGGCTCTGGGCGCCTCGCCCTCCGACCTCAGCATCAGCAAGGGCATGGTGCGCAGCGCCTCAGGGAAGTTCCAGCCCATTCCCTTCCGCACTGCGGCGGCAAAGATGAATACCGATGAGGTCTCCGCCCAGGCCAAGCGCATCCCCGACTACGACCCCAGCAAGTACGATACGTATGGCGGCGTGGATGTGGCCGAGGTCACGGTCGATACCGAGACCGGGCGCATCCAGGTCAAACGCGTCCTGGCCGTGCACGACTGCGGCCGCCCCATCAACCCCGAACAGGTCATCAGCCAGATCAACGGCGGAGTCATCCAGGGCGTCTCCTACACCCTCTTTGAGCATCGGCTGCTCGATCCGAACCACGGGCTGATGGTCAATCCCGACCTTGACCGTTACAAGATCGCCGGTTCGTACGAAGTTCCGCAGATCGAGGTTCAGCTCACCGAGTCCTATATCGGCCAAAGCTCCACCGATGCCTCCGGCATTGGAGAGGCGGCCGGCATCATCTCCGCAGGCGCAGCCATCGGCAACGCCGTCCACAACGCGACCGGGGTCCGCATCCGGCAATTGCCCATGACCCCCTCCGTCGTGCTCGCAGCCCTCAACCAGCCCCAAACGTCGATGGAGGCTCTATGAATTCCTTCTCTCTCGCAGACTGCACCACCGTCGATGCCGCTCTCTCCCAGATGAAGGACGGCGCCGTCGTCAAAGCGGCGGGTGTCGATCTTCTCGACCGCATGAAGAACGGCATCGAGACGCCCAGCCGCCTGGTCAATATCCGCAACATCTCCGGATTGCGGGGCATTCGCCAGACCTCCGATGGGATGACCATCCTGCCGCTGACCACGCTCGCCGAGGTTAACGAGGATGCCGCCATCCGCGAGAAGTACACCGTGCTGGCCGATGCCTGTGGCAGCGCCGCCACTCCGCACATCCGCAACATGGCCACCATCGGCGGCAACCTGCTGCAGCGGGTGCAGTGCTGGTACTTCCGCTCGGCTGAGTTCACCTGCCTGCGCAAGGGGAAGGAGATCTGTTTTGCCTTCTCCGGCCTTAACCAATACCACGCGATCATGGATTACGGCGGCTGTCCTTCAGTCGCGCCGTCCTCGGCTGCGGTTGCTCTGCTGGCCCTCGATGCCAGCCTTGAGCTCACCTCAGCCGCGAAGGGCAAACGGGTGGTTCCGATCCGCGAGTTCTACCTGCAGCCGGACGCCAATCCGCACAAGTTCAATGTGATGGAGCCGGATGAGCTGCTCACCGCCATCCACGTTCCCAAGCTTGCTCCCGGCACTCGCTCCGCCTTCCAGAAGTATGGAGAGAAGGAGAGCAACGATTGGGCGATCGCCGATGCCGGCATCGTGCTGGAGATGGACGGCAATATCTGCCGCCGCGCGGTCGTCACCATGGGCGCTGCCTCGCCGGTGGTCCGCCGCTCTAAGGAGGCAGAGGACGCCCTCACCGGTAAGGCCATCACTCCGGAGACCGCCCGCGCCGCCGGCCAGGCCTCGGTGCATGGCGCCATGCCGCTTTCCATGAACGCATACAAGGTGCAGCTCTTCCCGGTCGCCGTCTCCCGCACCATCCTGCTGGCCGCCGGACAAATGGACCGCGACCCCAGCGCCGCCAGTTAACCCCGGGCGCGCCCGCAGAACGCGGACGCGCCGCAGAAAGGAAGCGAGCATGAGCGCTCTGAAAATTCATCCGCAGCCCTGCCAGTGCCTGCGCACCAAAAACCCCTATGGCACAAGCCCGCAGAACGCCGATTCCTGGCTCCCCGGGGTCGCTGCCACTTCCACCTACTGGTGCCTGCGCACCATGGGTCCCGCCGGCCCCGACGAGCACTATGTCCATCTCTCCCGCTGCACCTCCTCTCGCCTCTGCTACGAGGCGGCCGAGGAGTAGCCGCGAATCCCTGAAGCCGGGCGCTCTCCCGAGCGCCCCGGCCGGTAGAAGACGGCTTTAGGGACTTCCCTCTAAATGTCCGTGGAAGGCCGGTCCTCCATGCGGCACCGCAGCCTCCATCCAATCCAGGCGCAAGGCGCATACGCCGCAAGTAAAGCGATGCCGTACCAATGCGGCTCCGTCTCCCAGGAAACAAACAGAGAGATCGATCCGATCAGCAGGCCGATTCCAATGAGACCGGCCAACGCCGGCTGGCCATTGGGCCGGGCGATCAGACAGCACAGGTAGCCGCCCACCACCGTGTAAAGACATTGGCTCATCAGGTCGGCGGCAAGGTAGAGGAGCGGGGGCATGACGGCAGTGGCGGGGATGAGGACCGAGAGGGACTGCTCCGTAGCGGTGACCAGGATTGCATTGACGATGTAGCCCGCCACCGCCGCCAGAATGTTCCGCCTCACCCGTCTGTACGCCATGGTTTCCTCGCGGAACGGACTCAGTCTTCGACATGGAACTTCGGCCCCGGCCAGCCGTCCCACTGCTTCGAGTCAAGATCAAGATAATCCCGGATCTCCTCCATTAGGTTGGGATTGAGCTCGAAGAGTGCTTTGGCGCCTTCCGCGAGCGCGAGCGCGGCGAGCCGCTCTTGCCCGTTCCGGAAACCGCAGATTCGGTTTCCGCGCCTTGACGTATACTTGGGGACATTTCAGCGGGTATCGAATCGCTTTGCTCAAGGAGAAGGACCTTGCATGACTGCAGCGCCAAGGTGAACTCTTCGGAAGAGACGATCAGGATTGGGAGCGTCGTGATCCATTTCCTGCTCACCGGAGACCACTCGAATGGCAAGATGTCCGTCTTCTAGTTTTCCGTTCCCGCTGGGGAGAGATTGCTTGCGCCGGCGCACAAGAAGGA
>DASYYO010000442.1:0-2666 GCA_035933805.1 Acidobacteriaceae bacterium
GGTTGTGGTCAGGGGGCAGCCCCACGTTGGGCGAAACGAACGTGGGAGGTTTTGCCCCGGCCTGGACCAGAAGAGCGCCCGTTTCGGCCACCAGCGACATGGCGATCGAGACCGCTGCAACGGTGGAACCGGCCGCAAATCTTTCCGCGACGGCTTCGACGGCGATCAGAGCGTCTTCCGGAGGCACGCAGTTGTCGATGGCGATGTCCGATGCATCCATCAACATTTTGCCGCTCGAGTGCTTCGCCTTGCGCGCCTTCTGGTTCTGGTGCGACGAAACGGAGACCACCGTCAGGCCACGTTTAGCGGCCTCGATTCCCATCTCCACTGGCGCGGCGTTAAGACCGCCATGCGAAAAGACCAGCATGCAGTCGCCCTTCCGAAGGCGGTAGCTTTCCAGCACCACGGCAACATAGCCCTCGTGCTGCTCCAGCCAAAGCAGTTCCCTCGCGCCGCCGGGACCGACGACGTTGAACCACATCAGGCGGGGATCGTAGATCGGCCGGAATCCGACAAAGCTGCCATAGCGCGGAAAGATGTCGAGAACGGGAATGACAGAATGGCCGCTGCCGAAGAGAAAAACCCGGTCTCCGGCCTGAATGGTTCGGGCGAACGCCCTCGCCGCTGCTGCGATTTTGTCGCCCTGAGTGGCGCCAATGGCGCGCAGAATCTCTCCAGCACGCTCCAGATATTCCTCATATGCCATAGAAGATTGTCTCCTGGTCAAGGCCGTATCTTAGCCTTCTTGTGCCGCATACGACAATTGGGATCTAGTAAAGCGGTCATGTATGAGAGGACGATATAGCCGACGGTCGTCGTTTCCGATGGGTGTCATTTTAGTAGCCGAATTTTGTACCTCGCCATAGGCTGCGATTGTGTCACTGCTAAGTCATCACCGCCAACTCTTAACTCTCAAAGTGGTAAGCCGTTGGCTACCCGGCGGTGCAGCAGCCTTATACACCCTTTCCTCCTCGTGGCCAAAGGCCTGGCTGATTCCGATACTTCCGGCCGGAGTTTCTGCCCTGGCAAGCTCCAGAATCAGGAGTTGCTTCTCCTCTGATCCGGCGACTAGCACAGTTCTGCCGCTCCGCCAAAGCATGACCGCTGCGAGACTCCGTGGAACCCCCGTTTCCGGGGGGGAACCCCGGCCGTCCGGACCCGTTCAGGTCCGGCGGCCGGCGCTTGAGAGATGTATTCCGGCGAACATAGAAATTCATGCACCGACGCCGCAAAGATCTCATTGCTGACTCTCCTTCTCTCCCCTTTACTCTCCCTCCTTCTCCTCGCTTCTCCTGACCGGAATGCCGCCCGGCGGGGATTGGTCTAGGTCGAGCCCGTAAGCCTCCGGGATAACGAAAGAGACCACCCCGCTGGTTCAGCCTCTCCAGCCCATCAGGATCCGCGAGCCGGCCTGAGCTTGCCGGCTGCACCGCGGGCCGGCCGCTGGAACCTGCAGCGGAACCGGGCCGGAGGTCCGGCCGGCCCTTCCGCGCGCGCGCGAAAATTATGTGTGCGCGGCGAGGAAGGGACCTAGTCTTATCCGTTGGTCGGCTCCGTAAACCTGCTCCATGAGCTGGCGGTTGATGTTCTCGTTGCCGGTGAGAACCACGGCGCGGATGTCCGTTGAGCTGTCCGCAGCTCCTTGGGGATAACCACCTGGACATGTGTGCCTTCAGTCAGTCGATCGGCCAGGTAGGTCCGCATGGAGGTCCGCTTCAGGTTGGCGTTCTCGACCGCTTGCGCGCGGGTGACGCGGTTGGAGCGGCCCAGCTCCTCGGCCACGAGATCGGCCATGGAGATCGAAACGGAGCTGAAGCGGAAGGTGCGGCCGGGGTATTCGGAGAGCTCCAGGCCTCCAGGCGAAGCCGACTTGACGGCGCCTTCGATCGTTTCGATGGGAGCGCTGAAATGACGCCGGGCGATCTGCCCGGACCTGTTCGAGGATGCGTTCGTATTCGGCTTCAAGGTCGGGATTCTCCCAGAGGAAAGAATTGCTTCTCCCCATGAACTGCGTGACACAACAGATCGTGCGTGATCGTTGACGTACGCCAGATCGCTCGATTTGGCTTGTCTGCGGACGATCTGAAGGCCAGCTACCCGGTGGAGCGGCAAGCGAGCAATTGTCCAGCGCCGGGGGCGAAGACTCGCTGCCGCGCGTCCAGGAAGATTGGGAGAGCAGCGCATCCATCGTTACTTCGTGAAACTATGGCAGGCAGTAATAAGGATTAAGACATGTTGAGTTAATCGCCGAGCAGCACTGCACGTCTCCTAACGAGTTGTAATAACAATACTGAGATCCATTCGGGCAGATGCAGCGAGAATTTGCGCATCCGCCGAGGAATGCACCGCCATACTGGCACGCGCGCCCGCAACTGCCGCAATTCTGTGGATCGGACGCTGTATTAACACAGTGACCGCCGCAACAGGTTTGCCCGGCGGCACAGCACCCGCTACCACAAGCTTCCCCGCCTCCTGGGCAGACGCACTGTCCGGCCTGACACGTTTGGGCCGGGTTGCAGGCGTGACCGCACGCCCCGCAGTCTTGCGAATCCGTCTGCAAATCGACGCAGGCACCATTACAGCAGGCTTCTCCAACACCACAACAGCCATTACCACACGCTTCGCCGCCTCCTATGCAAATGCATTTCCCGATCTCACAAGTCTGG
>DASYYO010000075.1:0-14498 GCA_035933805.1 Acidobacteriaceae bacterium
ATTACACTCATATGCGCCACGCCGGTCTTGATGGCGATGTTGTCGTCGCCATTGTCGATCCAGCTATGCGCAATCGTGATGTTGGTCGAGGAGCCAGGATCGATTCCGTCGGTATTGCGCGCATCCATACCGCGCGTGGTAGGCGTCTGTAGATGCACACCCCAGGCAGTGAAGCCATTCGTGTCGTTCACGCTGACGTGGTAGTTGGTCGAGTTGTGCAGCGTAATCCGGTAGAGCACCAGTCCATCGGCGTGGCTGGCGACGATCATGCGCGGGGTGAAGTAGCGCTGATTCTTCGGCTCGGCCTTCCGCGCCATCTGCCACCAGCTATAGTCCTTGCCTGGAAGTTGCGCGTAGCCGCGGCCGTCGATAACGCCGTCGCCCATGATCCCCACGTTCGCCGCATTCATGATGCTGATGAGCGGTCTGCACCCTCCACGCAACGGCGCTGGCCTTTGCGACGCGGGAAACACAGTCGGAGTACCGGGAGCTATCGTGCCGCAGAGTCCTGGTGTGACGCCGGCGCCTTTCCGCTCATACACCCCAGGGTCGCTTGAGCCGAATAGCGTTACACCCCTGTCGATCAGAAGCGTGACACCGGTGCGCATCTCCAGCGGGCCGGTCAGGAATGCGTCCTTGCCGCCATCTTCCTTCAACTCCACGGCCGATCCCGGCTTGCAGGAATCGAGCGCGGCCTGAATGCGGCCAGTATCAAGCTTTTCCTCATCCGCTGGAGCGATGTTGTTGTCCGCGGACTTGAGGTGCGCTGCCAGTTGCGTACAGAAGGCAGGAATCTTCGGCTCCTTCACCACGCGGGTGTCCTGTCCCCAACACAGCCCCACCATCAAAAAGGCAAAGAAATACCCCGCGCAACGCGACATTGGTCTGACCTCCTGGGGCCGTTCAGCCAAAACTAACACAATGAAAGGACTTGGTCACGCTTGTCGGAACCGAACGGAAGAATCGGATCAGATGTCGTCGAAATATCTCGCACGACGCACATAGACGAAGAGGCCACCCGGCAACAGGATGGCCTCTTCATTAGGGAGAATAGTTCCAACGGAGGCAAAGCCATCAGAACTTTCTGGCGAAATAGTATGGTTGGCTCCGTGGGGTGTCAAGGCAAAATCCCCTTCCTGGTAACTTGCTGAATGCAAACAGCTTAGATGGAGATGGATCTGTCCGGAGTTGCGTCTTTTGTTCGCTCTGGAACATTTTGGGGAAATCCCAAGCTCTGGTTTTTGAGCCACTTATATGACAAGGTGCACCACGTTCAGGTCAGATCGAAGGCGAGCCGACGACGGCGGTCAATGTCACCCTTAAGGGATTATCAAGCCGGCGTCCTCGGGGTGCCCGGACGAGATTGTAAAGCAGATCTCCTTATGCTATGGACGCACCGGTTTTCTGGCGCCGAAGTTATTTCTCAGGTCCGCTGCCGCCCAGATTGAGCCGGATGATCTCGGTCTCGTCGACGGTCGAAGCGGGTTTTCCGCGAAGCGTCCGGATCAGCGCGCGGCCCCCCCCGAAGAAGATGCCGAGAAGAATCGCCGTGCCGCCGAGAACGGCAACGATGGCGAAGACGCCCAGGAAGAGACGCGCAACCTTGGAGGCCTCCCCGACGTATCCCTGGGGATTGTTCCAGACGACGTCGGCCTGATAGTTCACCTGGTTCAAAAGGTTATGTGCGGTCGCCGCGGGGAACGCTCCGCTGGTCAATGCGACGATCGGGCCGCTGCGGCGGGCGAGCAGGTCCTCCGGACGGCTATCGGCCAGAGCCTGGGGCCAGGGAGCGCGGGAGGAGTTGCCGGCCTTCAGAAAGGCCTCGATAGCCCGCAGCCGAGCTGCCGCGATCTGCGGTGTCGGATACTCCAGAAGCGTGAGATTCCCATTGCCATCGCGAGTGGTGTACGTCGCGGTAATGGCCTCTGCGCTTGAGCTGAAGTCGATCAGCGATGGAGGGAGCACGCCGCCCCCACGTGTGTAGGAGTCTGGCCCGAGAGCATAACGCGTGAGGCCGGCGGACAAGTCTGTCCGGGGAAGATATGCAGGAAGAGAGGGCGCGATGTTGGCGCTCCCGGCGGGCTGGGGCAGGTCCCCGGCCAGCTCCCGCAACTGAGCAGCGGACATTGCAGTGAGATGATCGAAGGTGGCATCGATGAGGACATTGCCTGTCCAGAACAAGACATGGCTGCCATCCCATGCCGCAGTGCGGCCAATCTTCTCTTCCAGGCTTCCCGGCCGGCGGTAAAAGGTGAAGCCGCAGTATGCGCCGCTGGCGTCTTGAAATTGGATGGCGCGGATGGCCAACTTGTCCTGAGCAGCAGAATAGTTCGCGGACGCGAACTGCTGAAAGCCACATTCCTTGAGGACCTGGGCGTTGGCCTGGTCGGCCGCCTGCGGCTGAGAACTCTCCTGGGCTTGGCCTGTCATCTGCCAGCCGCTGAAGCTGGAGGGAAGCAAGGATGGGGCTGGCTGAGTCTGCGAGGCGGGCTTCGCCTGGGACGGAAAAACGGCGACAGCCATTGCAAGCAGAAACAGTGGCAATGAGCGGGCGGAAAGCCTGCCGGGATGTCCCAGCGTACGAAACATAAACATCGTTTACGAGACTACCACCGCGACCTTGAATCTGCCTTTGCCGCGCCGTCAGACCCTCAGGGCGTCCGCCCCGGCGGGCGTGGGTGAGCACGCAGCGGCTTCACAGCGGCCGGAGTCCGGCATCGGTGCGCTCCTTAACCGCCTCCTCGTTCAGGGCTACTCCAATCCCCGGCGTATCGCGCACCCGCAGATAACCATCCTCAAGCGCAACCGGCTCGGTAAGAGAGGTGTACAGCTTGTTGAGATAGTGCGTCCACTCGAGCAGCATGAAATTGGGGATGGTCACACAGACCTGGGCGTAGGCCATGGTGGCGAGCGGAGAGGCAACGCCGTGCGGCGCCACGGGAATTGCATAGGTCTCCGCCATCGCGGCGATTTTGCGCGACTCGAGCAGGCCGCCGGTCTTCGACATATCCGGCTGGATGATGCTGAGCGCCTCCTTTTCCAGGAAGGGCCGATACCCGTAGCGGCTGTAAATATTCTCTCCCGCGGCGATGGGAACCCGCGTGGAGGTACGGATGCGGAGCATGGCGTCGACATCGTCGCTGGGAATCGGCTCCTCGACCCATATCAGGCGAAGCGGCTCAAGCAGCCGGCAAAGTTGAATGCCGGTTTCGACATCGTAGCGAGCATGGCATTCGAGGGCGAAGTCGTAGTCTTTGCCCAATGCGTCTCGAAAGGACGCGGCAAAGTTGACGACATCATCCAGCTGGGCCGTGTTGAGATGAAGACCCCAGAGCTTATCCGGATCGTAGCCTTTCTTGAGCGTCCAGGCATCGGGGCTGTAGTCGATGCCGACCTTCAAAGCCTTGACCTTGGTTTGTGCGACCAGTGCGGTCGCTTCTGCCGGGGTGGCTGCATGCAGATATACCGGAACCCTTTCGCGCACGCGGCCGCCGAGGAGCCGGTAGACGGGGACGTCCATGGCTTTTCCCGCAAGATCCCAGAGCGCCATCTCAACGCCGCTCATCGCACTGAAATAGGGACCGCCCATTCCGCGCATGAAGAGGGGCGAAGGAGCGCCGCCCCCGGGACCGCGTCTCCACCCCCAAAGATCGGAGAGGATCCCTTCGATGTCCAACGGGTCGCGGCCCACCAGCGCCGGCCCGATGTTGTTGTTGATGATGTCCTCTGCGCCGACAGTATCCATTGTCTCCCCGGTCCCGGTGAGTCCCTGGTCGGTGTAGACGCGCACGAAGCGGCTGTTAAAGCCGTCGCGCAAACGGACGGCGCGAATCTCGCGAATCTTCAGCTTTGGCGCGCGCGAGGTTCCCTGAGCGCGGGCGTTCAGCAGGAATGCGCCATAGGCGAGCGCAGCTTGCCCGAGGAATGTTCGTCTGTTCATCGAGGAGGAGATTACCACAGCGTTGGAGCGCCTTGATGCGGCTGCAGGCTCAGTTCCCCGAGTGCTCGGCGTTCTGTGCCAGGCGGATGCCGCTGAGGCCGTTGATGTATTTGGCGACGCCTCGATAGAGCGACTCGGCGATGCGCTGACGATAGCGGCCCTGGCGGAGCTCGCGGGCATCGTCGGGATTCGTAAGGAAGGAGATCTCGGCAAGGATCGACGGCATGTGGGCGCCGATGAGGACGACAAAGGGGGCCTTCTTGACGCCACGGTCCTTGAGTCCTGGATTGCCGTCTTCAAGACCGGCGTAGAGGGACTTCTGAACGTCGGTGGCAAACTCTCGCGACTCCTCGATTTTGTCTCTGAGCGTGATCTGTTTCACCAGGTCGGAGAGCTCGTGGATCGATCCATCGGACGCCGCGTTCTCTCTCGCCGCCACTTCCAGAGCGTCCGGCGAGGTGGTGAAGTTGAGGTAGTAGCTCTCGACGCCGCGTGCTCCTGGGTCAGAGCTGGAATTAGCGTGAACCGAGATGAAGAGGTCGGCGCGGGATTGATTGGCAATCGCGGTACGCGTCTCAAGAGGAATGAACGTGTCGTCGCCGCGCGTGTAGATGACGTCAGCGCCCAGCCGCTGCTTGAGCAGCTTGCCCAGGCGCAGCGCAACATCGAGCGTGATGTCCTTCTCCTGAATCCCGCCCGGGCCGAGCGTGCCGCAATCGTGGCCGCCGTGGCCGGCATCGATCACGATACGTCCGATCTTGAGGCCAAGCGTGCGAACCAGGGAACGCTCCCCGTCAGAGGTGGGTTCCGCTTCGCGCATAGGGGGCAGGTCCATCGGCGAGGGGTTCACGGATTCTGCGCTGGTCACCGCAGAGGGGCGGCGCATGCCAGAAGAGGCGCGCCGAGAAACGCCAGATCGACTGTGGACTCCAGCCGGCGGCAGGTCGAGGGAGGCTGCGGAGGCATCGTCCGGTTGCAGGGCTGAGCCCGCAGGCTCCGGAAGGGATTGCCTCAACGGCTGTGGCGCACTCGATGGAGCATGCGGGAAGCGCGGATCCGGCGCAGCGACAGAGGCCGAATCAGCAGGAAACAGGGTATCCAATTCGTTCCGCCGGGTTGCAGGCGTCGTGTGCGAGGAGGTGCGCTCCAGACTCCGCGAGACCGTCCTGACGATTGGGAGAGCCGGCGGGGCTGCCGGGCTTGAACCGTGCGCGCCAGGATCGAGCGTGCGGCCGGCGGATTCGTCTTTCGGCGCCACGGTCACTTTCCGGCTGCGAATGTCGATAATCAGACGCCACGGATTCGGAAGGAAGAAAGCAGAGTAGTCCGTACCGGAGCCGACGTCGAGCACGATGCGGGTCACATTTCCGGAGTACTGCGCGGCACGGATTCTCTGGAGAAAACCGCCGTCGGTCAAGACGACGGATTTGCCGATGAGATTCGGCGACAAGCGCACATCCAACAGGTCGAAGTAGATCCGGTCGGGACTCAGGACCCGCGCTGTCCGGTATTGCACCTGATCGTCAAGATCGAGCGCGATCCGGGTATAGGCGGGCGTGGACCAGTAGCGGATGGCGGTGGCGCGCAGCAGCCGTTTGCGATTGGGAGACGGAGCTCCGGCCGGACCCATGTCCGGCCCCGCAACCATTCCTCCGCCGGGGAATTCGGGTGCGGGCGCCGGGGCGGCCGGCTCCGGTTGAGACGCGGCAGGAGGCGCTGTCTTCTCCGGAGCCCCGGAGACGCTCCGCAAGGGCGGCGTTGTCATGGAGTCGCCGCGCGCGGAGACAGTCACGGAGGAGGCCGGCTTGGGTTCCGGCCGGGATTGAGCCGTAGATTGCTCAGCGGCCGGGGCTTCTGCGGACCTGGCCCGATGCTCGCGGCGCCTGCCGGAGAGCTCCGCATCGCGGAGCTCCTGAAGTTCAAGACGCGCCTGCCGGGCAAAGGGGCGGCCCGGATACATTCTGACAAACTCCTGAAGCGTGGCCCTGGCCTGAACCGGATCATTCAGGTCCGTGCGGTAGATTTCGGCTTCTTCCGCCAGGGCAGAGAAGCGAAAGCGGCTGCCCGGGTATTCGCGGCATAGGAACTCGTATTGCCCGATGGCATCGTGCAGCAACTTTTGCGAACGGAAGAGGCGGCCCTCTTCGGCCAGCAGGACGGCGACGGCGCTGATGCTGGCGTCCGCCCTCGAGGAGCCCGGATTCTCATGGTAGACCGCGCGGTAGGCATCGAGCACCCGCTCGTAATCGCGCTGGGTGCGCTGTTGCTCCGGCTGATTCTCAAGCAGGGTATGGAGACGCTCGGCGTGTTCGAAGGGAGACAGCGGCTGGAGCGGGCGGTTCCACGCCGGCCGCGCTTCGGCCCGGATGGAGGCAAACAGGCACAACGCCGCCCCCATAGCCAGACAAGAACGAAGGTAGGAACGGCCGGTCATAGGTGTTCAACCGTGATTCCGGCAGGCACCGGCGGTGCGCTCTCGCGTTGCTCCGGCTCTTCTGCCCAGGGTCTATCGAGAATGCAGTGCGCGAGAATGCAGTGCGGGCGCCGCAAGAAGGAGATCTCTCCGTCGAGATCGGCAACGGCAATAGCCAGAGCGCGACCCCCGCGGTCGCGCCTGATGAGGAACAGCCGCCGAGATTCTGTCCGCGGCACAGCCAGAAAACTGAAAAAAACCTGCCCCCTTGGCAAAAGGGTGCGACCGGGCAAGCGCGAAGCGCTGGGTGGATGCACGGCAGAGAGCATAGTTTTCGAACGCGGCCGAGAGCGGTTCACCGTTGGATGCAAAGACGAATGCAGGCGGCCATGGAGGGCTGGCTGCTGCAACGCCGAATTATCTGCACAACCGAATCCAGTGACAAAGCCCAGACGCCAGAGATATCTGATTATAGGGCGGTCAGGGGCCGGGGGCAACGAAGGAGCCTGGCGGAAACGGCCGGGGGAACCTACAAAGGGATTGGCGCCGGGCAACCAGATTTTGTTCCGGCCAAGGCGGCCGGGCGTTGCTTTTCTACGCCCGGGAACCCGCCAGCAGGGCGCGCACTACCTCAGGGGCTTCAGCCAATGCGGCATTGAGAGCCGAGGCGTCCTTGCCGCCCGCCTCCGCAATGTCAGGCCGGCCGCCGCCTTTGCCCCCGACCCGGCCGGCGATTGGCGCAATGATCTTTCCGGCGGGGAAGCGGGCGGTGAGGTCCTGGGTGACTCCGACGATGAGAGCGACCTTACCGTCAGGCTGGGAGGAGCCCAGAATCACAATCCCCGAACCGAGCTTGTTGCGCAGATTGTCCACCAGTGTCCGGAGCTGTCCGCGCTCCAGTGCGTCGACCCGTTGTGCGATGACTTTGACGCCCTCGACATCCACCGCCTGACTGGTTGCCGAAGAGACGGAGGACGCGGCGGACTTCATGCGCACCTGATCCAGCTCGCGGCGCAGCTTCTTGATCTCGTCTTCCTGCGCGGCGATCCGGTTGCGCAGGGCCTCGGCGGGGGAGAGACCGGGCAAAGCGGCTCCAGAGACCTGACCGGCGAACTGGGCCACCTCCTGATCGCTGCGAAATTGCTGGAGTGCGCCCAAACCGGTGACAGCTTCCACCCGGCGCACCCCGGAGGACACGCTGGCCTCGCTGAGCAGCTTGATCACTCCGATCTCGCCGGTGGCCCCGGTGTGCGTGCCGCCGCATAGTTCGGTTGAGAAATCTCCGATCTTCACCACGCGAACGCGCTCGCCGTACTTTTCTCCGAAGAGCGCCATCGCGTGGTACTCGTTGATGGCGACCTCGATCGGCACGTCCTCCAGCGTCTCGACGCGGATGTTGGCGAGGACCTCCTTATTGATCAGGTCTTCGATGTCCTGCAGCTCCTCATCCGCAACGCCGGTGAAATGAGAGAAGTCAAAACGAAGCCGCGTGGGATCGACGAGCGATCCGGCTTGTTTGACGTGCGTGCCCAGCACCTCGCGCAGACCCGCGTGGAGCAGGTGTGTGCCGGTATGGTTGCGGCGAGTGGCGTTGCGGTACTCCTCATCGACCACCGTATCGATCCGGTCGCCGAGTTGAATGGGCTGGCGGAGATAAACCTTGTGGGCGCGAACGCCCTGAACCGGTTGAACGCAGCCGAGCACATCGGCGACCACGGTACCGTGGTCCTGCGCATAGAAGCGGCCCACATCGCCAACCTGGCCGCCGGAATCGGCATAGAAGGCGGTGTGGTCCAGGACCACCTCGACGCTCTCCCCGGCTTTGGCAGCGGAGACTCCCAAGCCGTCCCTGACGATCGCCAGAATCTCGCATCCGTGCGAGCTGAGCTGCCGGTAACCTTCGAAGACGGTCCTGGGCAGTTCGCGGAAGACCGGGCTGGCCGAGCTCTTGGCCCCGCCTTTCCAGGAAGCGCGGGCGCGGGTTTGCTCTTCGGCGCGAGCGCGCTCGAATCCGGTCAGATCGAACTCCAGGCCCTGATCGCGCGCCGCGTCCATCATGAAATCGAGAGGCAGACCGAAGGTCTCGTAGAGGTGAAAGGCGGTCGAGCCGTCGAGTTTGGGCGGATCGCCCGCGGCGCGCGCGCTCACGATGGCTGCGTCGAGCTGTTTCGAACCGATGGCGAGGGTTCGCCCAAAGCGCTCTTCCTCCGCCTGGACAACCTTGGCTACACGGCCGGCGGTCTCGTTCAACTCGGGATAGGCAGCCTGCATCTGGTCACGAACCGCGAAGACCATCTCGAACATAAAGGGCTGCTCGGTGCCCAGCAGCCGGCCGTGGCGGATGCCGCGGCGAAGGATCTTGCGCAGCACGTAGCCACGCCCTTCATTGGCGGGAAGCACTCCATCGGAGATCAGAAAGGTTGCCGCCCGGGCATGGTCGGCGATAATGCGCAGGGAGGCGTCAGAACGTGCACCCCCGTCCTGATAGCTGGTGCCGGTCAACTCGGCGGCCCGCGCGATCAGGGGAGTGAACAGGTCGGTCTCGAAGTTCGAGATCTTTCCCTGGAGCACGGCGGCCATCCGTTCCAGGCCCGCGCCGGTGTCAATGGATGGGCTGGGCAGAAGGTTCAATTCGCCCTGCAGATTGCGGTCGAACTGCATGAAGACAAGATTCCAGATCTCCACATAGCGGGAGTCGTCCTCGCCAAACGGCTTGTCCGCTCCCGTCTCCGAAGCGGCGAGACCCATGTCGTAGAAGATCTCCGAACAGGGCCCGCAGGGCCCGGTGTCTCCCATCGCCCAGAAGTTGTCCTTCATTCCCAAGGCGTGAATTCTCTCGGCGGGAACTCCCTGGGCCCGCCACAGGTCGTAAGCTTCCTGATCGCGGGGAATGCCCTGCTCACCCTTGAAGATGGTGATGTAGAGCTTGTCCTTGGGAAGGGCGAGCCAGTCCGGCGAGGTTACCAGCTCCCAGGCGTAGGCGATGGCTTCGCGCTTGAAGTAGTCGCCGAAGCTGAAGTTGCCCAGCATCTCGAAAAAGGTGTGGTGGCGGCGGGTGAAGCCCACATTCTCAAGATCGTTGTGCTTGCCTCCGGCGCGCACGCACTTTTGCGAACTTGTGGCGCGCGAATAATCGCGGCGCTCGGTGCCGAGAAAGACGTCTTTGAACTCGTTCATCCCGGCATTGGTAAACAGCAGAGTAGGGTCGTTGGCCGGAACCAGGGAAGCGGAATGGACGCGACGGTGCCCCTTCGACTCAAAGAATCGAAGAAAGGTCTCCCGGATATCTGAACCTGATCTGTGGAGCATACTTTTCAAGTCTAGCTGAGCGGGTCCAAATGCCGCCCGGTCGCTCGATGCAATTGAAGCAGGCTCTTTTGTAACCTCAACCCTGTCATGGCATCAGATTACAGCCAGCGGGGAGTTCATTTCAGGATCTTGTGGAGTTGAGAGCGCATGGTCCATTTCCAGTCCGGAGTCTGCCGGCGCAGTCTATACAGGGATACCGAAGGAGAAATGCCGGAAAGCGATATCCCGGCTGGTATGCGCCGCAAAGCCGGTCAGAGGGTGGCTTTTGCGAAGGGAACGGATATGCGCTGCGCCGTTCCGGCCGGCAGATTGGCAGCCGGCTGGAGCGGCATCGGGTGAACGATCGAACGATGGGGACACCTGCCGAACTCGAATTGATCGCGCGCGTTCTGAACGGAGAGGAGCACCTCTTTTATGAGTTGATCCGGCCCTGCGAGCGCGCCGCGTATATGACGGCGTTTTCGGTTCTCAAGAACGAAGCGGATGCGGAGGATGCGGCGCAGGAGGCGATCATCAAGGCATACCGGGCACTGAAGGGTTTCCGTGGAGAAGCCAAGTTCAGTACCTGGCTGCTGTCCATCGTTCTCAATGAGGCCCGAGGAAGGCTGCGGCAGATGAACAAGGCGCCGGTGGAATCTCTCGACCGCGAGGCGGACGAGCAGGAGAGTTTTACTCCCTTCATGATTGCCGATTGGCGGGAGATTCCCAGCGAGATCCTGGAGCGGGAAGAGCTTACCAGGTGTATCGAGCAGGCCGTCGAGGAGTTGTCTCCTGCCTACCGGGAGGTATTTTTGTTACGCGACAAGGAGGAGCTGACGATTGAGGAGATTGCGCGCATCGTTGGCGTGAGCCAAGGGTTGGTGAAGGTGCGGCTCTTCCGGGCGCGCATGCTGCTGCAAAAGCGACTGGCGCCTTATTTGAAGCGGGAGAGAACCGTGCGTCCGCGTTCTTTCTCCTGGTTGGGAGGGCGGCCATGAGGGTGGATTGCAAGCATGTCTGGGCCTGCATCTCGGATTTCATCGACGGCACGGTCAGCGCGGAAGAACGCCGGGCGATCGAGCTGCATCTGGAGCACTGCGAGATCTGCTCGGCGATCCTCGATTCGGTGCACAACATCCTTGTGCTCACCGCCGACGACCGGATCTTCCAGCTCCCGCTGGGCTACCAGGAACGGCTGCATGCCCGTATTGCCGCAGAGCTGAAGCTGGCAAAGGCACCTCCGTCCGCAACTCAAACGTGATGGTGAAGCCTGAGATGGAGGACGACTTCGGAGATCAAAAGGAGGTAAGTTGCCAGGGAGAGGGCGATCTGCAGACGCTCTGAGCGAAGCTTCTGCGGGCTGACTGGGGTCACTCGCCACTGGGCGGCGGGCCGGTTGCGCAGCCGCCGCAGTTGCCAGATCACAAATAAATTCATGGTTGCCCCAAGCAGCGCGAAAGCCAGCATCGGGATGCGGACGAGATCCTGATGAAAGCCCCGGATGGCCGCTGCGGTTCCAGCGGCAAGAGCTAAAGAGCCCAGGCCGATCGCCAGCCGCAGAGCGCCGAGGGCGACGAAAGCTGGACAGATCCATTGAAGGACGGAGAACAGGAATGCCGAGATGCCCAGGTAGCGGATGCCGGAAGCAGAAGTCTTCATGCTGATCGCAGTCGTTTCCACCGCCTGCGGCCGCAGCCCAGCGGCAGCGCAACAGTGGACCGGGGATAAACGAAGAGTATACGAAAGGCCCGATGCGGGTGTGGCCCGATGCGGGAGTAGGCGCCGGTCAGAGTTCCCGGAGAGGGGTAGAGCGGATTTCTTATAGGTGCAGCCCGGAGCTGCTGCCCTCTACGCGGGTTTTCATCAAGAAAAGCCGCACTTCTCAGAGCTCGGTGGGGCATAGCAATAGGAAATCCGCTCTCTAGAAGGGCCGGGTGGCGGTTGCCTTGGGGTTGGGTTCTTGAGCCTGGCTTGGGGGAACGGTATGCAGGGAATCGGGTGCAGTCAGCAGCTTTTCGACAAAGGCGATGGGAATGGTAGCGGTGGCCACCGCGCGGTCATTGCGATGCTGAATCTCGGCGGAGTTCAGCAGGTTGCGCAGATCGGAATTGGGGGTGGAGGAAAACGGGTTGTTTTCCATCGCCCGGGCGATGGCGATCAACGTCTTCGCGGCATCGGCCGAGGTCGTGGCTGCCAGCTCGGTTGGGGCAATCTCTTCGATTCTCAAACGGAGGGCGCCCGCCCAACGAAGGGACGCGATAAAGGTTGTGTCCAGGGCGACCGGGAGATGGAAACCAAAGAGGCTGACGCCATCCTGCTTGAGGGGAATATTCAGTTTGCCGATACCCCATGCGACCGACAGCAGTGGAACTTCCGAGTAGTGTTCGGACAAAACCGAAGAGCCGGAAAACGGCAGAGCCGCGGTGCGGTAGCGGTCCAGCATGGAGTGCATCTGCTCCGGAGTCGGAGTATTGGAAGCGGCAACGATGTCGTAGCCGAGCAGCGCAACGCGAACCACACGTCCCTCGCTCGGGATCTCGTAGATCGTATGGCCGGCATAGGTTTCAGTGGCAGTTGCGAGCGACGCGAAATAACGGCTTAACCGTTTTCCATCGAAGTGGCCGATGAAGACCTCAGAGAAGGCCACCGGTCCGTTCGGTCCGAGGGGATTGGGCATGCGATGGACAGCGAAGGCCGCCTGGTCTAAATCGCGCTCGAACTCGAAGCCGGTTGCATCAATGAAACTCTGATAGGCAGGGTCGTGAGGGACGGGCTTGCGGTCGAAGTGGGTGTAGGCGCGAAGCGGGCGGAGATTGAAATAGATGATCCCGTCGGACTCTGGCAGAAGACGCGCAGCCTCCGGGGGAGCCTTTTTTCGGAGGAACGCAGCCAGCGCGAGCAGGAGGAGGACGGCGAGGACAGTGAGGACGGTTGCTTTGGTGCGCCTGTGCATCGGTGATCGATCGGCCGCCCGGGTTCGTCAGGAACAATTGGCGGCTGAAGCCTGCGAAGCCCTTGCTCCCCGTCTCGGAACAGCGCCGGGGAAGTGGCGAAACCTTGAGTCATGATACACCCTGGCCTCCGGAGGAGCGGATTTCCAGCCGGCGAAGGCCGGAGTGGCAGACGAGGTGGCAGGCAAATCTGCGAGAGAGGGTTTGCCGTACCCGGAAGCCTCCGTTCAATTTGCCCTGGGTCGAACACCTTAAGGAGGCGCGCGGAGGCCTGCGGGGGAGAGGATTGAGGACGTATTTGCAGCTTTTCTTTGGGCTATTCCCCGGCAGGTATCTGGCGATTACATCAGGCGGGCGGCGATCTCGATCCCGGCTTTGCGGAGGGTGGTTCCATGTGATACTCTCGTCTCTTGTGGCCGTGCTGCAAGAGGGCTCCTTGGTGTGTCCTTTTCGGCTGCAATCAGGTTGGTTTGGGCTGGCGTAGCTCAGCTGGTAGAGCATCTGATTTGTAATCAGACGGTCGGGGGTTCAAATCCCTCCGCCAGCTCCAGTGGTTCGAGCCAGCCGGGTTGGAACGCGAGCCGGGAGAAGCAAAGACATCACGAGACCTTAGGCCGGCCGGTATCTCTTCACCGCAACGAATCTATCCTTACCTCTCATGGTTTTTCCGCTTGATGCGGGAGAGTGTCTGCGGGGAATCGCGAAAAGAGATCGGGCGAGAGGGATCGCAGCAGAAAGTTCTTTCGGCGCGGACCGGATTTTCGGCACCGGCCGCAGGGTGTGCACAGGTGGCCGAGTGGTTAATGGCAGCAGACTGTAAATCTGCCGCTCCTTGGAGCTACGGAGGTTCGAATCCTCCCCTGTGCACCAGAGGTTTGGGGTTTTCGGGATCGAGTGAGGCTGCGGTATGGAAGAAGATCCCGACCCGGAAGATGGACCGCGAGAGGAGAGAAGCCCTTCGCGGAAGTGGATCGCGCTGGTGCTGTTGGCGGCAATCGGCGGACTGGCATGGAAGACGATCGATCCGGGCAAGATCCGGTCCGTCGTGCTGGTTCTTTTGGCGGTCTTCGGGTTGCGTATCCTGTGGACTGGCTCTGCTCCCCGGTAACAGGGTGCAGGCGTGTCGTAGAAGGCTAGTAGTATTGGAAAGCATTCAGGTTTTCGGGCTGATGTAGCTCAGTCGGTAGAGCACTCCCTTGGTAAGGGAGAGGTCACCGGTTCAATCCCGGTCATCAGCTCCAGAGTTCAGTGGTACGCGCCGGAATGCGCGATTGCGCGTGATGGCGTGGCGGGCCAGGGGCTCGGCGGTACCCGGGAGATGTGGGGTAGCTGTGCCGGCGGGAGTAACTCAGTGGTAGAGTCACAGCCTTCCAAGCTGTTGGTCGCGGGTTCGATTCCCGTCTCCCGCTCCAGATTCCTGATTGAGTGTGAATGTTCGATATGTTTGAGCAAGCGGAGCTGCCGGTTCAGGACAAGACGCATTTTGAGGAGGCGAAGACCGTGCTGGAGCAGGTCTTCGCTGTCCATTCGGTGGACGGGTATCTGCGCCGGCTGCAGGGCGGAAAGGTAAGGGCGCGAGACTTCGAGGAGGCGCTTCGGCGTGGGCTGCTAGGCGCGGGGATCTCGCGGGCCTACGCGGCGCTCGGCGACTCCGACCGGGGTCAGATTCGTGAGTTGTATCTTTCCCTGGTCGAGCGTGTGGCGCCGGAGCTGCGCGCCAGGTTTTTGAAGGTTTACGCGTATTACTGAGTTTGAATGGTCTGCCGCGCCCGAAGGCGGGAACCGCTCCATGGCGGGATTGACGGAGTGAAGCGCTGGATCGGCGGCTTTGCTCCGAAGCAGGTTTTGTTGGTTGATTGAATTCAATTTGAGATAGGAATCAGGCGATGGCGAAGGAGAAGTTTGA
>DASYYO010000127.1:0-15024 GCA_035933805.1 Acidobacteriaceae bacterium
TCATGTTCCGCCCCGGGGTTGGCTACATCCATATCACCAACTTCCAGGAGACGACCGGCAGGGAGCTCTCCGACGAACTGGAGAGCTTTGGCGATCTCCACGGGCTCATTCTGGACCTGCGGGGAAATCCCGGCGGACTGCTGAGTGAGGCGGTTGCGGTCTGCGATAAATTCCTGCAAAAAGGCCAGGTCATCGTCTCCCAGCGCGGTCGCGCTTTTCCAGAACAGGTCTATCGCGCTACCCGCGGCAACGGCGGACATGACTACCCCATCGTCGTTCTGGTGAACCATGGAACGGCTTCTGCCGCTGAGATTGTTTCCGGAGCCCTGCAGGACCACGATCGGGCCGTCATAGCCGGAGAAACGACCTTCGGAAAAGGGCTCGTACAGACCGTCTATCCGCTGTCAGAAAACACCGGACTGGCGCTGACGACCTATCACTACTACACTCCCAGCGGCCGGCTCATCCAGCGCAACTACAAGGGTGTCTCGCTCTACGACTATTACTACAACCATGACCAGCCGCAAGATACCGCCAATCGCGAGGTAAAGCTGACGGATTCGGGCCGCACCGTATACGGCGGCGGCGGGATTACTCCGGACGATAAGATCGAGACGCCGAAATCCAATGATTTCCAGAACACTCTTCTCGATCACTACGCCTTCTTCAACTTCACCAAGCATTACCTGGCCAATCGCACGGTGGACCGAAACTTCCAGGTGGATGATGGCGTCCTGCAGTCGTTCAAGCAGTTCCTCAACAGCGAACAGATCTCCTATACCGACCAGGATCTCAACCAGGTGATGGACTGGCTCAAGATGAACATCAAGGCCGAAATATTTACCACCCAATTCGGGCAGGAAGAGGGCCTGAAGGTTCGGGCAACCTGGGATCCGATGATCAACAAGGCATTGGACTACCTTCCTCAGGCGCAAGCTCTGGAAAACGCGGCCAAGCATGCCGACAGCCAGCGCGCGAGCGTGCGCAACGCTCAGCCCGAGCAGACGCCGCTGGTGGGCGCAGGCAAACAGTAGTTTTTCAAAAGGAACCGCGGCCCTGGTTTCCGCAGGGCCGCCGGTGAGCATCTCTTCGCTGTTATGCGCTGAAGAGCCATCGAGATCTTGCCCACGAGCGGCTCCGCTCGGAGCGCTCCCGCGCGAAGATCTACCTGCTCGGATCGATGAGAATGAGAATTCGCTCTAAGCGGAGCCCGGCAAGCTGCTGCCGTGCCTGACCATAAGGGCCAGGAGTTTGCGCGCGTCCCAATACCTCGGCAAGTATCGTTTTGGATCGGAAAGACAGCGCAGCAGCCATCCAAGGTACATCCTGTCAGCCCACAGGGGGATGTGGACCTGATCGCCACTCAGAAATGCGATCGCCGCGCCGACGCAATGGATCGAGGGTGTGTAGTCCAGATGCTCGCGCAGATAGAGGCCCAAACGCTCCTGCGTGCCGCCACCGATGGTGACAACGATATGCTTCGGACGGGTTTCCTGGATGCGCCGAAGCAGGAGATCGTCACGAATTGACTTTCCGTAATACGGGGCCGTGTAAATGTCGCCGGGAGTCAGATCGATTCCCTGCTTGCCGAGCCACTCGCAGTTTGTTTTTGCGCTCTCCTCGTTCGCCATGATCCAGAAGCTCTGGTGAGCCTCGCAGAAGCTGTCCTGCTTCAACAGAGCGGAGAGATATTCAAGACCCGAGACTCTGCGGATGGAATCGTGCTGCAAGTAGTTCCAGACGAGCACCATGAAAGCGCTATCGGTGATGACCAGGTCAGCTTCAAGGAGAGCTTTGCGATACCCCGCGTCATGCGGAAGATTCTTGAGCGCCGGAGCGGCGGGAACGACCAGCAAACCGCCGTCTTTCATGCGCTGAACCGCCTGATTCGCATCTCCTACAAAGAACTTGATACCCAAAATCGAGCGGAACTGGGGGGATTCCGTAGACTTCATCAGCTTTGCTCCGCAAATTGCCTTTCAAGATGTGGACGCCCGAGGGGATCAGCAGTTACACAGCAGCCAACATCTCACTCTCTATCCACTCGTAGGTTCGCGTCAATCCCTTTTTTAGGGGAGTGGATGGTTCCCAGCCAAGGTACTTCTGAATTCGGGTGTTGTCGCTGTTGCGGCCGTTGACGCCCTTGGGGGCGTTCAAGTTGTAGATCCGCTTGAGCTTGATTCCGCCAATCTCCTCGACGATATCCACCAGCTGGTTGATAGTGACTAACTCGCTACTCCCAAGATTGATCGGTTCGTGGATCTCGCTCTCGAGGATGGCTTGGGTGCCGTAAGTGCAATCATCGATGTACATGAAGCTCCTGGTCTGTTTGCCATCTCCCCAGATTTCAATCTCATGCTTTCCGGAGATCTTCGCTTCAATGACCTTACGGCAAATCGCCGCAGGCGCTTTCTCTCGGCCTCCCGACCATGTGCCGAAGGGCCCGTAAACATTGTGATATCGGGCGACGCGGCATTGCAGGCCAAAGTCCTCCTCGAAGTGGCGGCACATGCGCTCGCTGAAGAGTTTTTCCCACCCGTAACCGTCCTCAGGCATTGCCGGATAAGCGTCTTCCTCTTTGAGAGGAACCACCTTTGGGTTTTTCTGCTTATCGCCGTTATAAACGCAGGCGGAAGAGGCATAGAAGAAACGCTCAACCCCTTTTTTTTGCGCCGCCACCAGCATGTGCGTATTGGTCAGCACGCTGAGCATGCAGAGCGCCTTGTTGTTCTCGATGAAGCCCATGCCGCCCATATCAGCGGCCAGCTGAAAAACGACATCAACCCCATCCGCCGCAATGAGGCAATTCTCCGGATCCTTCAAGTCCAGGACCAGGTTCTGGACCGCGGGTTGGACCTGATACCAATCTTCAATCGGTTTGATGTCGATTGCGCGAACAACATCCGCTCCATCTGCAAGCAGACTCCCCACCAGATGGCCACCAATGAATCCTCCGGCCCCACACACGACAACCTTCTTCTTCGCTAGCTTCATAGATGCCAAGTTCCCTAAACGGTTTACGATGCCGCACTTAGGCGGGCACTCCCTGGAAGGCAGAGGATACAGCACCGAGGAACAACAGACTTGACAACCTCCGGGGGGTGTTTGGAGGGTAACCGAAGTCCTTTTGCAAGATCAACCGCACGAATGGTGCATTCAACCCAAATCCGCCTGCGCCTCATCATCGAGTTCCCGTAAAAACTCCCGTAGCAGCTCGACTCGGGGTTTCGCCAGGTCCCTGGCTATATCCAGACGGATCTTCCCCGGAAGATCTTCAAGAGCTTTCCGCAAAGAGGAGGCCGCATCGGTAAACGTCGAGTAGCGTGTGTCCCGGCCGATCTTCGCCGCAATGCGAAGCACGGCGATCGCGCCGAGCTGCTCCAGGATGTCCGCATCGCGAAGCACGATGCCCTCCCACGTCTCGGGAGTTGCCTGAGGCTGGTGCGTGCGGATCGCTTCCAGGACAGCGGGAATCTTCTCAGCCGGAAACCCCACGCGGCGAAGTATGGCGGGAGCCTGTTCGATGGCGTAACCGACGTTGTCCCAGCCCGCGAGGGCGGCCGGATCTTCGGGCCGATGCCCGATAAAGACACCCAGGTCGTGGAGCCAGGCGGCTGCGTAGACAACGTCGTCGTCGTAGTCGCACGCTCGACCGATCAATCGGGTCAACCGATAGAGCCGAGGCTGATGCCCAAGCTTGTCGACGGGGCGCGCCTGGGTCCGCACATACTCGGCAAGAGGGCGCCGAAAGTCCTCGTTCGTGTCCAGGCAGTCCTCTGTCTTTGAGCCGCACGCCATAGCGCAGTCGTCCTAAGAAAACCGATATCGATCAAGTTCGAGCAAGTATAGACATTTTCCTTCGCGCAGCGCGAGCGGATTCAGCGAGAGGACGGCCATGCGAAAAGGCTGCACATCTCCGAGCGCCGCTCGTGCCGCATCGCAGCGAGATTTTGCGCTCGCTTCCCCCTGCGCCCGAAACCGGTCAACTCACTTCCGTTGTAGTTTCTTTTTAACAGAAACATGTAACACTCTTTGTGTCCATGAGCAGACTAGGGACCCACGAAAGACTCCGGCGCGCAGCGGATCTGCTGGCCGCAGCTGACAATCAGGCGGCCGATACCCCGGCGCTTCTTGAGGCTTGGGAGTATCTCAAGGGCTTGCGCAATGACGATTTTCCCGCAGAGATGCATGCCGCCTTCACCTTTCTCCAGCACGAAATCTCCCGCGCCCAAACGGAGGATCTCAGCAACCGCGAGGTCGTCTTTCTGACGGAGAAGATTCGCAGGCTTGAAATCATGTGGCTGGATGCTTCCCACCACAGCCAGGACGCTCCTGCATAGAACGTTCTTCCCACCGCGATGCGCCGACTATCTGTTGATCTCCAGGCCGGTCGATTCCTCCCGGTCCTCCTGGCGATAGGGCAGCCGGACATGAGCCTGGCACCCATCTCCGCACGGACGATTCGTGAGATCGATGTTTCCCCCATGCGCCTCGCAGATCTGACGCGCCAGAGCCAGACCGACTCCACTGCCCCCGGCCTTGGTCGTATAGAAGGGGACAAACAGATTCGATGGGTTGCTCAGACCAGTTCCGTTGTCTGTAACCAGAATTTCAACGGTCCCTTGCTCAGCTCGCCACGAAAGGCAAACCTCGGGGCGCAGATCCGGCAGGGCGTTCGCGCCCGAGGAGCGGGTGAGACCGGCCTCAGCGGCATTGCGAATCAGATTGATCATGAGCTGTTCGATCTGGTCCGGATCCACCTGGAGAATCAGTTCGGGTCCCGGCTCCAGTTGCACCATCACCCGCATCTCCAGGGCTGCAACACGCTCCAGCAGCGGCCGGAGGGAGACGCTCTGCAGCACAGGCGGGGGCAATTGGGCCAGTTGCCGATAGGCTTGAACAAAGCGATGCAATGACTCTGCGCGGCTCTCGACGATTTTGAGCGCCCGGTCGAAGTCATCTCCTGCGGCGATCTCCTGAGTCCTCAGCCGCGTCCGCAAGGTACCCGCAATGGACTTGATCGGCGTAAGAGAGTTGTTGATCTCATGGCCGAGCACCCGGATCAACCTCTGCCAGGCCTGGCGCTCCTGCTCGCGCAGAGCGGCGCTCACATCGGAAAGAATTAACAGAGTATGCGGCACGCCTCTCTGGCGGAAGATGGATCGCCGCACCATCCAGCGTCCTGAGTCTCCTTTTCCCCCAAGAGCAAGAATGCCCTGATCCGGCTGTTCCAAAAGTTCGGAGAGATGAAGATCCGCCGCTCTTCGTCCCAGAGAGTCATCGGCCGCGATGGCGAGCAGACGTTCAGCCGCAGGATTGATCAGCCGCAGATCGTGATCGCGATCAAAGGCGAGCACCGGCGTATCCATCGCCAGGACAACATTGCGCAGCAGGGCGGTGGCCTCCAGCTCTCCCAGTCTCTCGCCCTGCAGCATGTCTGCAAGATGATTGATCTCCATCGCCAGTTCTCCCAACGCGTCGACCTTTCGAGAACTGCGGGCACGGAAGGAATAGTCTCCCTCGCGCAGCGATGCCACCACGTTTGCCATCGTCTGCAAAGGGCGGACGATCTGCTCGACCAAAGCAGCCATGGCAAAAAGGAAAAAGACGAGAAGCAGGCCGAGCGCCGTAATCGTTACGGGCCAGGAGGTCTTCGCTCTCCACAACAGGAGCAGCGACACAGCAAAGCCGGGAGCAAAAAGAATCAGGCAAAGCAGGCGAAGCCGGTACTCCAGCGACATGGTCTTTCTGCCGCGCGATCCGGAGGGCTCGGCTTCGCTCTCGCCGTGGCGAGGAGGAGCGGACTGCTTCCGGGCGGCGGACATGCCAGCAATGAGTGCACCGGGCCCGGGTGCTTCTTCTATCTGCCGCAGACGAACTCCTCCGCTTTCTCCGCTGGATGCCGGAGAGATCAAGCCGAGGAGGAGTTTAGATCCCATACTTTTCCATCCGGCGATAGAGCGCCCCGCGGCTCAAGCCCAACGCCTCCGCGGCATGGCTGACGTTGCCGCCGGCGCGGGAGAGCGCTTTGCGAATCAGGACGCTCTCAACGGACTCCAGGCTCATCTCTTCCAGATTTTGCGGGGCGGACCGCATCTGCGTCAGGCCCAGGTCCGCGCTTTCAATCCTCTCGCCGCGAGCCATCAGGACGGCGCGCTCGATCGAGTGATCAAGCTCGCGTATGTTTCCCGGCCAACCGTATGCGAGCATCGCCTGCAATGCTCCCGCTTCGAGCCCTCCGACGGTCTTACGATAACGGGAAGCATAGCGGGCGAGGAAATAAGAGGCGAGCGCGGGAAGATCCTCACGGCGCTCGCGTAAAGGGGGCAGGTGAATCTCCACCGTATTGAGCCGGAAGAGCAGATCCTCCCGGAAGCGCCCCGCAGCGCATTCCGCAGGGAGGTCTGCATTGGTCGCAGAGAGCAGACGTACATTCACTCGGCGGGTCTGGGATGAGCCTACACGCTCCAATTCTCCGGTCTCGAGGACTCGTAATAACTTTGCCTGTTGCCGCATAGGCACGTTGGCGATCTCGTCCAGGAAGAGTGTGCCCCCGTCAGCGAGCTCAAACCTGCCGATCCGATCGATGCGAGCGTCAGTGAATGCACCCTTCACATGGCCAAAGATCTCGCTTTCAAAGGTTCCTTCGGGTAGCGCGCCGGTATTGACCGCGACCAGCGAGCGGCCGGCCCGGGCAGAGAGCGCGTGCAGCGTCTGCGCCACGATTTCCTTGCCTGTGCCATGTTCTCCGGTGATCAGGACGTTGGCGTCGGACGGGCCAACGCGCGCTATCAGCTCAAGCACGGATTGCATCGAAGGCGCACCAGCGATGAATTCCGGCCGGCCCTCCGCCCGCAAGAAACGGTTCTCCGCCTCCAGAATCTCCGTCTGCCGCACTGCGCGGCGGAGCTCGACCTGAGTTCGAAGGATAGTCAGCAACCGCGCATTGTCCCAGGGCTTTTGTATAAAGTCCCGGGCGCCGCGGCGCATCGCCTCGACAGCGAGCTCCACATTCGCCCACGCCGTCATCACAATGACCGGAAGACGGCTGTCATGCGCGCTGATCTGTGCCAGAAGATCCAGCCCTTCCTGTCCGGAGGTGGTATCGCGCGTGTAGTTCAGATCAATGAGGACGGCGTCAAAGCTCTCACTGGCGATGGCTGCCAGCGCTTCCGCGGGCGAGTGCGCGGTCTCGACCCTGTATCCCTCGGGACGCAGCAGCATCTCGATCGCTTCCAGAATGTAGACTTGATCATCCGCAGCGAGGACTCTGGGCGCGTCGGCCAAGAGGCGGGCGGAAGACGCCTCCTTTCCGGGGAACTCTCTCACGGCTGGCGGCAGACCTGGCATATTGCCTCAGGATATTCCTTTTCTCCAATCATCCCGCCATCGAATTTCCCAGAGATCGCGACGATGCATGGATCTCTGAAAAGCCGAAGCCCGGCTACGGGCTGGGCTGAGTTGCTTCTTGTGAAAGGACAGGACAGGCGGATTAGAGATCCTTTGGTGGCACCACTCCGCTCTTCGCCTCGCCGATGGTGATCCCGAGGCGGTCGAGGGTAGTCCCGGTCGCCTGGTCAAGCTCGACCTTCGCCTTCTCATAACTGGTTTGCGCGCTGACAAGCGCCGACTGGGCCACCGAGAGATCGCGCTGCGCCGTCAGGGTCTGATAAATGGACCCGGCTCCGAGATCTTGCTCCCTAGTATCGATATCGAAAGTCTTTTGCGCCAGGTCGCGCGCCTTGGTCGCCGCTAAGACCCGCGCCGCGCTCTGCTCGACCGTGTACTCGGCATTGCGAACGCTGAGGCGTATCTGCTTCTTCATCTGTTGCGCGTACAGCTCATTCTGGCGGTATTCCAATTCGGCCCGAAGCTGGTCGGCCTTGGCGACGCGGTTGCGCAGCGGAATCGACAGGTTCAGACCGACGTTATAGGTGGGCGACGAATTGTTATAAGCGTTGCCGAGGGCGCCGGGTAAGTCTGGGGGGACGGTCAACTGGGCATCTCCCCGGATATAGTTCGGGTTGGCCGAGCCAGCCAGGCCGGTTCCCCCGTAATAGGCGACCGCGGTCAGCGAGGGGAGCAGATTGTTGCGAGCGGCCTTGCGCGTGATCACCTGGTTTTGCAGATTGATATCCGACTCGGCGAGCGCAGCGCTGTTCTTCAGCGCCTCGTCGATCAGGTCCTCCACACGCGGGAAGGCCGTCGCCCCAAGCATTTGTGCCGAATCCGTGGGAACCACGGGCATCTCTTCCAGCACCGGATCATCCAGGCTCTTGGTGACCGCGTTCTTGATCAGTGACTCTTCCAGTTGCAGATTGGTTCTGGCGATGGTCAGGTCCTGATCGCGATTGGCGACCTCGGCCTCGGCGCGCATCACGTCGATCGATGCAACGGCCTGAAGGTCAAATTGCTTTCTCGTGTCCTCAAACGTCTTTTGAGCAAAGTCGCGGGAGTGCGACTTCACCTGTTCGTCCTGGTAAGCGTTGACCAGGTCCCAATAGATCTCTTCAATCTGCGTCACGGTGGTGATGACCTGATCCTTGAAGGCAAGATCGGAGATCTTCTTGTCGTTCCGGGCAATATACAGGTAACGAAGATTCGGACCGAGCCCGAAGCCGTTCAGAAGCTGCTGCTTGATCGTAAATTGCCAATATACGTTCAAAGCCGGGGTCAAGGCTACATAGGGGCTGTTGATGGTCTGCCGCTGGTTCTGCCAGTCAAACTCAACCGAGGTGCCGATGGGAAAGGCTTGACGATAGGTACCGTTCACATTCGCCGTATTTACTTCCAGCGAAGGAACTCCGTAGACCTGAAGGTTGTATTCCGGTTGGGTGAGGTGACCGAGATTCAGAGCCCCGAGGATCTGCGGATCGTAGGAGCTTATCGTTGATCCCTCACCGAGCGTGGACTGCACCAGGCCGCCGCTGCCCGCACCGGCTCCTCCCGCTCCGCTCGAAGTGCCTCCAGCGCCCGAACCCGCCGCGCCTCCGCTTCCGCTGGTCTGCGTCGTTTCCACGATGCCGGTATTCACTCCGCGGAAAAAACCGCCCGCCTTGGTGCGCAGAATATCGGTATCCGCGATCGGCTCGTTGTAGCGGGCCACCGCCAGATCGAGATTATTTTCGAGGGCGAGCGCAATCGCGCCGCGAAGCGATAGATAGAGCTTTCCGTCGCGGATCATCTGGTCAATCCGCGGGGAGTTCCCGAGATCGGGTTCGGGGACAGACGATGGCAGATAGGCGCTGAACGGATTGCGGGAGGTTGGCATCTGCAGCAGGAAGGGCTTGACCGGCTGAGCCGCGGGTTTGTCCGGCGGCGGAGCTCCCGCGCTCGTTTGCGCCCATACCGCGGAACCGTGCAACGCCATCGCGCAGAAAAGAGCCTGCAGCTTGCGCAACCTGCGCCTCAAAAGAATAGATGTTTTCATGCCTTTTCCCCGACAGTCTGACCGATCGCTGAATTTGCGCTGTCCCCAACCAGCCAGCCATCCCGGAGCTCGAGCACGCGGTTGCCGTAGGCAGCATTGACCTCAGAGTGAGTGACCTGCACGATCGTGGTTCCCTCCTGATTCAAGCGGAGGAAGAGTTCCATGATCTCCCGGGCCTGGGAGGAGTGCAGGTTTCCGGTCGGCTCGTCGGCGAGCAACAGCGCCGGCCGATGGATCACGGCGCGGGCTATCCCAACCAGCTGCTGCTGCCCGCCGGAGAGCTGATTCGGATAGAGATCCTTCTTGCCCACAATGTTGAAGCGGTCCAGGGTATCGGCGACAAGACCCTGGCGCTCCAGCCGCGGGATATTTTTATAGGAGAGCGGTAGATCGATGTTCTCCTGAACCGTCAGATCGTCCAGCAGATGGTAGCTCTGGAAGACCACACCGACGTTTCGCTTGGCGACTTCCGCTCGTTCTTTCCGGTTCATTGCGTGGACCGGCTGCCCGTTGAACCAGAACTCTCCGCGCCACTGGTCGTCGAGAAGGGCCAACACATTCAGCAGGGACGACTTGCCCGCCCCGGAAGGTCCCATAACGGTTACGAATTCCCCTTGCGAGATGCTGAGGTCGATACGGCGAAGCACCCAGCTCTGCCCGGCGCCGGTTTTATAGCTGCGTTCGATGTTCTTAAGCCGGATCATAGCTTCCTTTCGTCTTGCGCTTCGTCGCCCGGCGGGGCACAAGTCGGCTATAGCCGCACTGGCTAGAACCCGGGGGGACATGTTCCCGGGCAGATAAATCCCCTGTGCGGCCGCTCTTCAGGAGCACCCGCGCCCTCAAGACGAAGCCTGCTTTAGCGCGGCTCCAGGATCTCTTCGAGTGCGTCGCCTTCGGCAACGACCTTTCCATCGAAGAGATGGATGTTCCGTTCCGCATGCCGCGCAAAGCGCGGGTCGTGGGTCACCATGCAGATGGTCGCTCCCTCCCGATGCAGATCCTGCAGCAGCTCCATCACCGCGTCCCCATTCTTCGAATCGAGGTTGCCGGTGGGCTCATCGGCCAGAAGAATCGAGGGAGAGCCGGCGAGCGCCCTGGCCACAGCCACACGCTGCTGCTGACCTCCGGAGAGCTGCGATGGGTAGTGCCGCATACGATGCGCCATACCGACGCGCTCCAGCGACTGCTGCGCCCGCCGCTTGCGCTCCGAAGACGGCATCCCCGAGCGATAGGTCAACGGCAGCTCCACGTTTTCCGCAACCGTAAGATCTCCGATCAGGTTGAAGCTCTGAAAGATGAACCCGATCTCCTGGTTGCGGATACGGGACCGCTCGCCGAAGTTCAGGTTTTCCACGGGCTTTCCGTTCAACAGGTATTTGCCGTTCGTAGGCGTGTCCAGCAGCCCGATGATGGACAGCAGAGTCGACTTGCCGCAGCCGGACGGCCCGGACATGGCAACGTACTCTCCCCTTCGAATGGCGAGGTGCACTCCGGAGAGAGCATGGGTTTCAATCTCGTCTGTGTAGAAGACCTTGGTAAGATCCTCAATCTCAATGAGTGGCTGCAGATCTGGCGTCATCATTCTCCTCGTTTGCTGCGGCTCGTTCGTCTTGCTGTTTCGCTTATACGGCCCGCCTCTCAAAACGCTTCAGCTTCAGTCCAGCCGGATGCGATCCGTGTTGTCCCATCGCGACATATCGGAAAGGATCACTGTGTCACCCTCCCGCAAGCCCTCGATAACCTGGATCGAGGTGACCGAAGCGCGCCCCACTTTGATAGGCACGCGCACGGCCCCTTTTCCATCGGGATCGATCTTGAACAGGCTGATCGTGCTGTTTTCGTCTCCAAAAGCCGGCCTTCCCACGTAGAGGACATTGGCCAGCCTTTCCAGGTCAATGGTTCCGTCCACGCTTAGATCGGGGCGCGCGCCTTGCGGCATGTCCCCAGTAAGCTTTACGTCAACCGTGACCGTTCCGTTCTGTACCGCGGGATCAATTCTTGAAACTGTGCCGGCAACGACGCCATTATGGGTATCGACTGAAGCCGGCTGCCCGATCTGAATGTCGCGCGCCTGGGTCTCGGCAATCTTCAACTCCGCTTTCAACTGGTTCGGCTCGACCACCTTGGCCAGCATCGTTCCAACTGTAACGCTTTGGCCGACGGCGAGGGGAAGATCCGTGAGCACTCCGCTGATCCCCGCGCGAACCGTGAGGGCATCGAGCTGTTGCTGCTTAAGTTCCGCCAATGCTTTGGCCTGCGCAACTTTGGCCTGCTGCACGGCAAGCTGGGACTCGATCGCCTTCTCATTGATATCGACCGTCTGCTGTCCGAGAGTGTTGCGCGTGCGCAACTGATCGGCATTGCCCTGCGAGCTCTGGTAGGCAAGGCCGGAGATAACGCCCAAGGCATATAGCGCCTTGTCGGTCTGCGCCTGTCTCTGTGCCTGTTGATAATCGGCATTGACCGAAGCGGCGCTGGACTTCTGCGCCATCAGGTCGCTTTCTAGCTTGACCTGGGTGTTCTTAAGGTCCGCCTCCGACTCCTTCAAAGCCAATTGAGCGTCCAGCGCGGCCTGGCTCAACTGAGGGTCGGCGAGCTGCACCAGGGGGGTGTCCGGCTTTACCTGGGAGCCGGGCAGCATCAGAATGCGCACGACAGTTGCATCCGTCTGCGCCGGGATCTGGCGGATGGCGTCCTCCCTGGGAACGAGAGTGCCCAGCCCGCGGACCTGCCGCAGCATCGGGCCCTGCTTCACCGTATCGGTCCAGATGGTCGATCGATCGACCGTGGGTGCCGCAGGCTTCAACTTCATAACTACCCGCGCAACCACTGCCACCACCAGGACAGCGAGGACAGCCGTCACGAGCTGGCGGCGTCTTTTCTTTGCTTTGAGATCCGGACGTGAGATATCCATGCCGACCTTGCATAAGAGCATGTGTACAGCCAATCCATAATGCTCCTTCTCTCGCCTGAAATGAATAACTTGCCAGAGGAGCGGCGAAGAGAAGAAGAGCGCCGGTGTTCGCTCCTGCGCTTCACTGTCCAGTTCCGGACGAGATCCTGGCCGACCGGCCTGCCCGGAGGCTCTTGTACCATGAATCGTGCCCTTGGATTGGCCTGTCGCGGAGCTTCCCCAAAAGATCGGTTCGGACCAGGTCCACGTCTGGAGCTGGGATCTGGCGATCATCGGTCCCGATTCGCCAGCGCATGCCGCCCTGCTCGACCCGCAGGAATTGGAGCGAATGAATCGCTTTCACTTCGAGGGCGACCGCTCCCGCTTCCTGCTCTCCCATGCCAACATGCGCAGGATTCTCGGCGGCTATCTGGGCGAACCGCCCGAGCGGATCTCCTTGCTCTCAAATCGCTTTGGCAAACCGGAGCTGTCTGCTGCCGAGGCCGCAGGCAGGATGGCCCCTCCGCCGCTCCGCTTCAATTTGAGCCACTCGCGGACGGTTGCGCTGCTGGCCGTCTCGCTCGACGTGGAAGTCGGAGTGGACGTGGAAGACATTCGCCCGATCGAGCCGGAGATTGCGAAAAGCTTCTTCTCCGCAATGGAGATCTCGGCACTCGCTCAACTGGAGGGGGATTCATGGCTCCAGGGCTTCTACCACTGCTGGACGCGAAAAGAGGCAATTCTCAAGGCGGAAGGGGTCGGATTGAACCTGCCCCTGGCTGACTTCGACGTGTCGCTCACGCCGGGCGGTCCGCCAGAGCTGCTGGGATCGAGGCCGCCGGCGAAGCTGCGGCATCCATGGAAACTGCATGACCTTTCTCCTGCGGCCGGCACGATCGGCGCCCTGGCAATGTCGAGATCTCAGGCAGCTGTCGCCTGTTACCGGCTGGGCGAAAACGTGCAGGGGACGCAGAAGAATTTGTGAAGAAGAACGCTCCCAGCGACGAATTTCGCGGGGAATGCCCTGGGATCATTGGCCGTCTTCGCGCAGCGCCAGGCTGATGAGCGTCTTCTGTTCCAGGTCATGCGCTTTGGCGGAGCCGGTCGCGGGACTCGCGGCAGCCGAGCGCTTGACGCTCAGCACCGTACGGTCAGGAACCAGCCTGCGCAATCGGGGCGCGACAAAGGAGAGCGCACCCATGTTCGCGGGCTCTTCCTGAACCCAGACAATCTCCCGCGCCTGCGGGTGGCGGGCGATCTCCGCCGCCAACTCCTTCTCCGGCCATGGATACAACTGGTCCAGAAAGACAATACCCGTTGTAGTGCTCGGGCGCTTTGCCCGCTCCATCCGCAGCTCGTGGCCGATCTTTCCGGTGCAGATCAACAACCGCCTGACCTCCCGGATCTCCGTCTCCGGAACCACGCGCTGGAAGCGAGGCATGGAAAAAGCCTCTCGGGGAGAATTGGCGTCGGGATGGCGAAGCATGCTCTTGGGCGTGAAGACGATCATCGGCTTGCGCCAGGGACGCATCACCTGCCGGCGGAGAAGATGGAAGTATTGCGCCGCGCTCGACGGCTGGCAGATCTGCATATTATCGCGCGCCGCCAGTTGCAGGTATCGCTCCATGCGCGCGCTGGAGTGCTCCGGTCCCTGCCCTTCGTAGCCGTGAGGCAGCAGCATCACGACTGCATTGAGCAGGCCCCATTTGTCCTCTCCGGATGAGATGAACTGGTCGATGATGATCTGGGCGCCGTTGGCGAAGTCTCCGAACTGCGCCTCCCACAGCACCAGGGTTTCGGGAGAGTCCCGGCTGTAGCCGTATTCGTATCCGAGCACAGCTGCCTCGGAGAGAATCGAGTTGTAGATCTCGACCGGTGCCTGATCCGGCGCGAGATGAGCGAGCGGCATATAGCGCTGCTCGTTCTCTGTATCCACCAGGACGCTGTGGCGTTGGTTGAATGTGCCGCGCTGGCTGTCCTGACCGCTGAAACGCACTGGCGTTCCCTGCAGCAAGAGGGATCCAAAGGCGAGCGCCTCGGCCATCCCATAGTCGATCGGCCGTTCGCCGCGCCCCATCTCGGCCCGTTGCTCCAACAGTTTTTTGATTTTGGGGTGAATATGGAAGGAGGCGGGATAGCTGGTAAGGCCGCGGCTGATCTCCTCGATGCGCTCGGGGCTTATGCCCGTATCGACCGCATCCTCCGGCTTGTACGGGCCGCCGTGATAAGGAGACCAATATGCCGGAAGTTGGGCCAGCGCTGCGGTTTTGGTCATCCTGGTCGCTGCCTTTTGCGCTGCCGCCAGATCCGCCTGGATCTCCTTGGCGCGAGGCGCCGGGTCGACGCCGAGGCGCTTGGCGTAGATCTCATAGAGCGGAGGATGATTCTTGATCTTTGCGTAGCGAAGAGGCTGCGTGATCGTTGGATCATCCACCTCGCTATGACCATGGCGGCGGTAGCCCACCAGGTCCACCACGACATCGGTATGAAAGGTGTGGCGATAATCCACCGCCAGGGCCGCCACGCGGACGACCGCGTCCGGATCTTCCGCATTGACGTGGAAGATTGGAATGGAGAGACGCTTGGCGACATCGGAGCAGAAGCGCGAGGAGCTCTCCTCCCTCGGCTCCGCGGTAAAACCAATCAGATTGTTAACGATAATCTGAATGGCCCCGCCCACTGAGAAACCAGGTACATCCGT
>DASYYO010000149.1:0-2780 GCA_035933805.1 Acidobacteriaceae bacterium
TCGAGCGCCATGCGCCGGATCTGAAAAATCCGGTCGAAGTGAATCCTGAGAATCTGATATCCGGCATGAAGATCTACCAGGACCGTTGCGCGGGCTGCCATGGAGACATCCATCAACCGCACAGCAGCTTCGCCGATTCGCTCTATCCGCGCGCCCCTCAGTTCCTCGAAGATGCGCCCGATATGCCGGAGAATCAGAACTTCTATATCGTGCAGCATGGGATCCGGCTGAGCGGAATGCCCGCGAATAACAAAGTGCTCAACGAATTGCAGATCTGGCAGGTGGTCACCTTCCTGAGTCATATGGACAAGCTCCCGGCGGAGGTCTCCGGGCAATGGAAGGCTTTGGCCGGCGCCGCTGCTCCAGCATCCTCGCCCGAGCCTGCTTCGCCCATGGACAAGATGAAGATGCCTTGATCTTCGGCTGCGACGCCACCAGCCGCAGTTACCGCATAGGAACCAATTTTGGGTACGGCTGGCGCTCGACCCCGGCTCCCCGTATACTCACATCATCGGCGGCCGGGTCCGTTGAAGACTCGCCACCGGCAGTGAGGTGCGTCTTCTCCAGTCAGACGGATCCCCTGACTCTTGACCTTCCGCCATCGGAAACAACTGCGTGGCGCGCCGTTGTTCGCGTGCTTCGAAGTCCCTTGGACAGTCTCTCCTGTGCGTTGTTTCCTTCCTCCTGCGCCCTTTGCGGCGACCCTCTTCTGCGCCTGAATCGCGTTCCCATCTGTGAACTCTGCTGGACTTCTTTGACGCCTCAAAAAGGAACTCTCTGCCTGCACTGCGGAGAGGATCTGGGGATGGATAGCTTTTCCACGCCACGTCTCTCCGGTGAGGAACTCCGGCGGGGCGCCGATCTGCTCTGCCAGCCGTGCCGGATGGCCCCTCCCGCCTTCTCAAAAGCCGTCGCCTTCGGAGCCTACCAAGGGCATCTTCGGTCTCTCATTCATCTGTTGAAATACGACGGCATGCAGCCGGTCGCGCATGGTCTGGGCAAGCTGCTCGCACGAAGCCTCACGGCGCTCGCGCCATGCCTCGACAGTGTTGCGGAGAGCGGCTTCGTTGCGCCAAAGGAGATGCTGGTCATTCCTGTACCCATGCATCGCGCCAAGCAGCGGCAACGCGGCTTCAACCATGCGGAGCTCCTCGCCCAGGCCGCAGTCTCCCGGCTTCGCCGGACTCATTCGGGGTGGGAGTTGCGCCTGGCTACCGGCCTGCTCCAACGCGCCAAGTCTACAGCGAGCCAGGCTGGCTTGACCGCCAGCCAGCGCCGGAGAAATTTGCGTGGAGCCTTTCTGGCGCCGCAGCCAGCGCGACTGGCGAATCGCCACATCCTGCTGGTGGACGATGTGTACACCACCGGCTCAACCGCACGCGCCTGCAGCCGCGTGCTGGTCAATGCTGGTGCGGCCTCGGTCTGGATAGCCACCGTGGCTCGCGCCCAGCGAGAGGGCGTTGCCCTCTGGGATTCCCATTTCCTCGGCCGGGCTGGGGGCCATTCTTCACCTTCCGGCAGGGGGCCTCTGGAGTTGAGCGAAGGATAGAGAAAAAGGGAGGACGAGCAAGATGTCATCGGGAAAGAGCACGAACCACGCACGCAAGCCTAAGTCAAACGGACACGGCCACGCGCTGCCGCACGGGCCCCTTGATTCCCATGATTCGCCGGCGGCGCAGCGTGCTTCGTCTGCGTACACCATGCAAAGGCCGGTGCTCGTCCTCAACGCCTCTTATGAACCGATCAATATCTGCGGCGCCCGCCGCGCGCTCATTCTGGTACTCAAAGGCGTTGCCAAAACCGAAGAAGAACACGGCGCGATCCTGCATGCCGCCTGCATGCGCATTCCCATGCCCTCGGTTATCCGCCTGCTCGAATACCGCCGCATCCCGCACCAGACGCGCGCTCTCTCGCGCAAGAACATCCTTCTCCGCGATCGCAATAGCTGCCAATATTGCGGCGTTGTTCTACCCGCCGGCGAGTTGACGCTCGACCACGTCCTCCCCCGTTCGCGGGGCGGACTCTCCACCTGGGAGAACCTCGTGGCCTGCTGTCACTCCTGCAATCGCAAAAAGGGCAATCATCTGCTCAGCGAACTGACCAACATCAAACTGCTCCGCGAGCCCCGTCCCTTCTCCCTGCATACCAGCCGGCATATCATGCGCATGATCGGCCACTCTGACCAGAAGTGGCGCAAGTATCTCTACTACTAACCCGTGGGGACACCCGGCAGATCAAAAGCACCTATTCGCCAATGCGCGAGAAGAACTCCGGCAATCCGCGATACTCGGTCTTCATCTGAAACAGCGCCCCCGCACCCGCACCTTCTTCCGGCTTGTCATTGCCGCCCGCGGTAGTGACGTACAGGTCTGCATAATCGGGGCCGCCAAAGGTCACGCTCGACACCTTCCGGGCCGGGAATTCGATTCTGAGCTGTTCCTCGCCTCCGGGGGTATACCGCACCAGGCAGCCTCCGTCCCATCGCGCGGACCAGACGCATCCCTCGCGATCAACCGTCATTCCATCCGGCATCCCTTCCGTATCTTCTACAGTGGCAAATATCCTCCGGTTCGTCAGGGTGCCGCCGGATGCGTCATAGTCAAAGAGATAGATCTCCCTCGCAAACGAGTCCGTGTAGTACAACTGCTTGCGATCGAGTGAGAAGCCCATCCCGTTCGAGCAGCCGATCCCTTCCAGCAGCACCGTCAGGCTGCCGTCCCGATCCAGGCGGTACAACCGGCCCTTCCGTTTCGGAGTAGACATCGTGCCGCACAGTACCC
>DASYYO010000160.1:0-1680 GCA_035933805.1 Acidobacteriaceae bacterium
GCCAGGCAGAAGTGTGTCAGGATCAGAGATGTCAGTCCCACCGGCATTTATTTACTCACCGATGATCGATGGGCGCTGGGCACGGACGTTCCCCTCACTCTGAAACGATGGTCGCTACAGGAGAAAACTTCTCAATCTCTATTGCACCTGCCTGCCAGGGTGGTTCGCATCGGGGATGACGGGGTGGGATTCGAGTTTTTGCACGCCGACAGCATCGCGGCGGCATGGTCCAGACTGGTCAGCATGGCAAATCCGGCTCCGGCAAGAGATAAGCTGCGCATGCTCCGCCTTACCAGGGCACTCGCGTTTCTGTGCCGGCTCTCTCCGTCGCGCCAGGCAGAAAGTCTGAAGCTCGTTCATGACGAACTCGCTTACGAAAGCGGCGAAAGAGAAGTCGAGATCCTCCTGAGCGCGGAGGAGCTCGTCATTCGCAGGGGATTCGAGTCCCGGCCGGAGGTCTCACTGGAAGTGATCTATCGCATCTTGCAGGAAGGCTCGAGGCCATCTGCGCCGTGGGTGCGGCGGTTCTGGGCGGGACTACTCGCCGCCTCCATTCCCGTGGGCGCGGATGATTTCAAGACCCTGGCTTACGCGGACCTGCTGTCGAAACTCGACTCCATTCAGCTCCGCATTCTTACTGCTTCATGTACTCGGGCAGGCTACACCTGGGATAAGGATGGCGTAATTTCGCCGCGGCATTTCATCTGCGCGGCCGAAGATCTGAAGAAGATCACCCAGCAAGATGATCTGAGTCGAATTGAGCACGACCTCGACCGCTTGTATCAGCTTGGGCTCCTTGAGCAAACCCTCAAAAGCGATCCGTTCGCTTCCATTGGCGAAGCGAATCTTACGCCCACTCGCGCCGGACTGGCTCTCTACGCCGAATGCAACGGCTGGCCGGAGCGGGCGAGAGCTTCAGAGCTGCCCAAACGCCCTCCGCTCGGTTCCGACGGATTCGAGCCAGAGACCCAATCCACAGATTCTCGCGAGATCCCCTTCGCGCTTACTGGGGATTGAAAAGCCGCTTCTCATTGGACACCCCACTCTGGTGAACTGGCCCGGCTGCGGGCGCTCTACCCTCGTAATGCCTTTGTTTTGTAGCCTGGGTAGGGTGGGCGCTCGGGAGGAGTGGCAAGCTGATTTCCGTTTCCGTCCGCCGGTTTAATCTCCCGCCGCTGCAGCCTTGCTCACTCGCGTCCCGCGCCTGCACAGCATTTCCTGGGTCTGCAGCATCAGGTCGGCCAGCGGTACCGCCGCCACTACGCAGCACCACACAATAATCTCGTCGAATTTGTTCTGCATGCCGAAAAGACCGTCGATCACCCGCACTTCCAGGAAGATCAGCGCGCACGCAAAGCTTCGCGTCATCCACTGACGATGCATTTCCACCTTGCCCCGCAGGATCATCACCAGGGCCATCCCGGTGCAGAACATCCACACCGCCGCATCGGCACCCGCCGCAAAGGTAAACGAGAGCGACGTCGGGTCGCCTGGATATATCCGCACGCCCTCAAAATGCTGGATGTAAAATCCGATGGGCGCTCCAATCAGCACTCCTCCCACGTAGAACCGCCCCATCACCCGGTGCACCTTTGTAAACCGGCGCCGCAGCCGCTCCGAAAACTGTAGTGGCCCTAGAACCAGTCTCGCCAATGCATCAGGAGAATAACCGCTTGCTTT
>DASYYO010000165.1:0-10879 GCA_035933805.1 Acidobacteriaceae bacterium
GGGGCACAGGTTTCAAGCCTCAATTCTCGAACCGCCTGGTGCGGACCCGCATGCGGGGTGGTGTGGGAGGGGAGAGGACGAAAGTCCTCTCCCCATCCAGTTGGTGCCCCTGCAGCTATCCCGCGGCTGGGCTGCCCAGGCGTGCTTCGATACCGCGCCACTCTTTGCGGAAGAAGCCGTCCGGGTCGAATGCAATCACGGTGTATTTGCCGGATTTGCGCACATGCGGTGTAAATTCCGTCCCGGTGATTCTCAGGGTGTAAAGAATCTCACCCGTGGAGTCGTCCCGGACTTGCACGACAGGATTCTGGAACTCCGGCGTGACCACCGGATTCAAGACCCAACGGGCACCCCACAAACCATTCTCGATCTGATCGACAGCGAGTGGCCATCCTGGATATGGCTTGGCATCCGCAACCGATGGATCCACCCAGCGCGGCCATAGGGTGACAGATGTCTTTCGTGTGGCGCGATTACAGGTCAGGATCGTGAAGCCCGTGGCGCGAAGCCGCAGGCCGTCCAATCCGGGGCCTGGATATTGTGCGGGATTTGCAATGGCAAGAACCGTCATTCTGTTGTGGAATGCGTCGAAGTAGTCCCCGGTATTTCTCGTACCCGGAACCGCATTCGCCCCCGGATGCGGCGGCCACCAGCGCCGCGGCCAGATGCTCGAAATGGCCGGAGTACACACACCATAGACGCCGTCGCGAAACTCTTCGATCCCGTAGTGGGATGTGCTGCCCAGGTGCTGATCGCCCGACAGATGCATGGCAAAGCCTTTGCGGAACAATGCTATCGCTGCGTTCCGTTCATGCTGCGGCCATGCGTTGGAATCGTAGTCGGCGACCAGGTGATCGCCTTCAAGGTAGGTTCCCGCCGGTGGAATGCTCTCTTCCGGATCATGATCGTCGGAGTAAACACCCGGCGGTTCCGTGTGAAGGCAGCCAAAGACTGTCTGCGAGACCGCGAATTTCATCCAGGTTCCCCCGCTCCAGTCCGCGGTCCAGGCTTCAAGGAAATCGAGCTGACGCTGGCCCAGCAGTTCGGCATCCGGGTCATCGCTCTGTGCTTCAGTATTCCAACCTGGATTCAGCGCAAATCCATTCACGATGCCGGCAGCCGGAAGCAGCGGCTTCGGCGCTGACTTCCACTTGCGATCCTCGAGAATGGCAAAGCTGATGCCGCCCCATCGCAGATCGCAGTAGTAGACTCCGATCTCTTGCAGGACCGGAGTGGAGTCGAACGGATCCGGCAGGTGCGCGGTTTGCAGGCGCTGCACCATGTTTACCCAGCGCGGGGCCATCTTGTATCCGCCTGAGTCCTGAATCGCGTAATTCTGATGGGAATACGAAACGGTCCCGGCCGCTGCGGCCCCTGTTCCATGTGCGGGGTTGGTTGGACGGCCGCCGCAGCCCCAGATATTTCCGTGGTACATGTCGTGGTCGTCCGTCATGCATACGGAAGGAATATCGCGGGTGAGATCGCGGACTGCCCAGCCAAAAATAAACCATTTGCGTTGAAAATCCAGCATGGCAGGGACGAGGCGGTCAGGAGCACGGCTTTGGATCGCACCAAAGCCCCCAACCGGTTCGTACACCTGATCGCCTGTCCAGAGCAGAATGTCAGGATCATGGTGCGTGAGATGACGGGCAAAGTCTGCATGCGGGAAGCCAAAGTCCCAGATGCAGGTCAGCAGCCCTATCTTCAACTCGGGCTTTTCCGACGGATCCCTGCGAATGGTTCCCGTGTACTCACTCTGCCGTGGTTGCCCGGCGCCGTCTGGCATGGAGAACAGCACGCGATACTTCCAATCCCTGGTCGCGTCCCAGCCCGGCACACGAAAGGTCGCGTTCCATGCATCGGGGTCGAGGTTCGCGGTGGCGATCGTCTTCCATCCGTTCTCACCCATGGTCTGGAGCGTTGCGGTCTGCTGTGCATCTCCCATGGGCGGAAATTGCGCGGAGAGCTTTAAAACTCCACGGCTGAGCGTGTAAAGCGTGAATAGAATCGGACCGTAAGCGCGCTCCGGGTGGACGGCGACTTTACTACCAGCCACAGTCCAGTCCTGAAACCAGAATCGCATCGTGCCGCCGCTCTTCTGGTTTGGCGGGTAAAAGCTAAAGTCGTGGATCGGCCCGGCCTCGGGCGGCGTAGCTTCAACAGGAGCGGAGCAGCACACCAGGGCAAGGCCGCCGGTAAGCCAATCCTCCGGCACCTCCCGTTTCACTTCGGCGGAGTGTTCACCGTCTATGCTGGCTGCGCGCAGAGTCACGCGATATCCATTTCTGGAGGGCTCTGCATGCAGCATCAGCCTGACCTCGTGAGCCAGATCGACTTTCGGGGCGGAATCCTCCAGCTTGCCGATGAAGAGCCGCCCATCGGCGTGGATGCCGGCATCCAATCCGCGGCCGTAGATAGCGGCGGCACGATAGTCTCCCATCGCATGCTTCGATCCCACTCGGAAGCCTGCAAAACCCTCCTCCGGTACGGCATCGTCGAGTTTCCCCAGGCGAACACTCAGCATCAGGTCTCCACGTTGCGCGGAAACTTCGTGCGTGAGCAGCGCTACATTGCGATCTCCGCCGGCAGAGAAGCATTCCAGCCGTTCTGATTGCACGCGCCAGTCCTGCAGCGGGTTCGCCCAATATTCCGGTCCTGGCCACGGCTGCGACATCCCCTTTGGCCATGCGCTTCGGAATGAGGTTCCCATCTGGTTTGCGTCGCCCAGTGCGGGCCATGCGCGCATCCAGGCCGAGGTTCCGATTGCGGTGCCCCCGGCTTTCTTCAAAAACGATCTGCGGTCCAAGCGTTTGTTCATTCTGGCCACTCCGAAAGGAAGGACGACGTTCCGAATTGTAACCGATTACACGGAATTCCGGCGCAGCCGGCGCATGGATGCTAGAGAGCAATAGCCAGGGCCATTCAAATCCGCCTCGCTCAGCAGGTCAAAATGAGCGAGATCGGCGGCCATTCTGCCGTCATCGCTGGACGGAGTCTGCCCGTCGTCCTTTACGGAAGTTGTCGCTGGACGGAATCTATATGGAGAAGCTTCTATTCCGGCGAGACTGGTTCCTTCGCTGCTTTCGCTGCCGCTCTCTGGAAAAGCGGTTGAAGCACGATCGCTTCATTGTGTTCCGTGTCCTTCGTCCCATAAATCAGGGTGATCGCGGGCTGCTTCTGAGCCCCATGGACCAGTTGCGCGATCGTGTTTTTGCTCTCCGGTGCTGCCAGCTCAGCCTTGTAGCGTTTGCAGAACTCGACCCAACGCTTCGGATCGTGATCGAACCACTTCCTCAACTCTGTGCTGGGCGCGATGTTCTTCGCCCACGCATCCAGACGCAGATTCGTCTTCTTGATGCCGCGAGGCCAAAGCCGGTCGACCAGGACGCGGAATCCATCAGCGCTGGCAGGCTTTTCATAGGCTCGCTTGAGTCGAATCTCCATCTCCCGCAATCCCTCTGCCAAGTGTAACTCTGGGCCGTGACGAGGGATGCACAAACCGATCCGACGGTGGAGTGCTATGGACGAAAAATAAGAACCAGGCTGCCTGCAAGCTGGAGGTTGGCGGCCTTCCGTACTTGTCTGAAGACGGCAAGGAGGGAGGTTGGGATGGGAATACGCGGTCAGCCGGCGGCGCCGTTTTCCTGAGCGCTACACGCGGCCCGACGTCGAGTTGCTAGCCTCTGTCTGCGTCTCCCGCGTAGCCATGAAGGCAACCGCAGAGGGCCGAGGAAATGGCGGTGTATGGAAAAGCTTCCAGGGAAAAGGGCCCCTTTGGCACGATGCATTCGATCGTGGCCGCCGAGCTCCTGATGTCCCTGCGGTGAGCGGTTAGGGCCGGATCACCGCGCTTTATCCAATACCCTCCAGTTCGGCGGCTGATTCAGGATCGAGATACAAGGTCGCGTCAGGATGGTTTCGCAAAATGGTTCCCGGGCAGGCGGTTGAGATGGGATCCTGGAGCGTGCGACGAACGCTTTGCGCCTTGCGTTTGCCGGGCACGGAGACGATCAACCTGGGGACAGCCATCAGCGTCGGAATTGTCAATGTGAGAGCCTGCTGCGGAACCTCGTCGAGCGAACCAAACCAGCCTTCCGACACTTGCTGCTGGCGGCAGGCCGTATCGAGCTGCACGATGCGGATTACTTCCGGATCGTCAAAGTCGGCTTCGTGCGGATCGTTGAAGGCAAGATGGCCGTTTTCGCCGATACCCAACAAGCAGATCTGCGGAGCCGCCTCCTTCAACCGCCGAGTGTATTCACTCTGCACCTGCGCCAGGTCCAGGGCACTCCCGTCAATTTCGTGGAATGCCCCAATGGGCACGCGCTCCGTGAGGTTCGTGCGCAGATAGCGCCGGAACGAGGCCGGGTGCGAGTCGGAGATGCCGACGTATTCGTCCAGATGAAATCCGGTGATCCGGCCCCAGGGTATGTCGGTCATGGACGTGAGCGCGCGCAGCGTCTCAAGTTGGGAGTTTCCGGTGGCAACGATCACGCTCAGCCGGTCGGCCCTCTTTACCTTTCGGATCGCTTCCGCGGCGGCCTGGGCTGCGGCCGCTCCTGCCGCTGCCGCGCTGTCGTAAACTTCTACCTTCAAAGCGCCTGCTTTTAGTTCTCGAATTAACATAAATAAAAATCCTTATAAGAACGTCAGGTAGAGAAACTCCCCCAGGCGGCCCCGCAGGATCTCTGCGGCGTCGTCGAGTCGGATGCAAAGCAGAGGCAGGATGCCATCTGCACTGGTCAGGAAACAGAGAGGCTAGGAACCGTTTCGTTCGGCGATTCCGTGCGTAAACGCGGGGGCGGTCCGCAAGACTCTCTGCGGATGAACTCCGTCGGAACTGTGACGGACTGCGGGTCCAGTTCCGGATTGGCAATGCGATTCAACACCAGTTCCACCAGATTTTTTCCCAACTGCTCGGGAAACTCCCGCGTGGTACTGAGCGCGGGGTACAGCCAGGTGCCGACGGTGTCATCGCAGCCCACCACGCTGACATCGTCGGGGATCCGCACTCCCTTTTCGCGCAGAGCCTTATACACACCGCCCGCGGTCGGATCGTTTCCGGCGACAATGGCGGTCACTTGCTCGCCGCGGGCCAGCAGGGACTTGGTTCCGAGATAGCCGCACTCCGCATCGTCCTCGGAGTCGGTACTGCTCTCCCGCGCGGGAAGACCGGCCTCCTGCATGGCACGGCGATAGCCCTCGTAATAGCGCGCAAACCAGGGCAGGCGGCTGTTCCCCACGAACCAGATATGTCGATGACCGAGCCGCAGCAGATACCGCGTGGCATCGAGGCCGCCCTGGATGTCATCGGCATAGACCACATCATTGCTTTCCAGATGGGAGGCATCGCCGAGAACGTTGTTGCCCAGCACCGCGAAGAGGATGCCTTTGTGCTTCAGCAGTTCCAGAAGATTCGTCGAGTTCGTCCCCGCCAGAATCACGCCGCGGGTGACGTCGCGTCGTTCGATCACCCGTAGCGGGTGCAGTTCGTTCCAGGGAATGTTCGGAGAATAGTGCCAGGAGAGGAAGACGATATCCCAGCCGCGCGCGGCGCAGTGCGCCTCCGCACCGCTCAGGATGCGGGAATGAAAGGCGTGCAGCATCGTGCGGTTGCTCAGCAGAAAGGCCAGCGTCTTCGTCTTGTTGCGTTCCGAAGGGTTAATGCCCAGCCGGCTCGCTTCCGCCAGGACCTTTTTTTGAATTTCCGCGTCCACACGGCTGCTCCCGCTCAGAACGCGGGACGCCGTCGCCATGCTGACATGGGCGCCTTCTGCGATCTGTCGGAGTCCTACTTTGCCGCTCTTCGACATAGATTCCTCAGTGGCCCATCTACGCCGGGCTGGGGTGGAGATCCAGTGGCCGTATATGGAGCAGGATCGAGATCCAAGATAGAGAAAGTTTTCTCGAACGTCCAGAAAAAAATCTCAGGGTTGCTTGGGCGTAGTTGGTCCGCTCTTCCGGCGGGCTCGATCTGCGGTCAGAATAGTTCTCCGTTGCAATGAAGGGAGTTACCGCAGTCAGCGATCTTAGCATGAGGCTGACAGGGAATAGGATGCCGTACCGAGATAATTTCCTCAGAACGACGATTAATTTCTCTTGACTAGGAAAACTTTCACCACTATTGTGACTTTTATCCGCATCAGCCCCGTTTGCCCTGATGCGTTTGGACCGTTCTCCAGCAACCCTGTCTGTTGCCTTTTAGTACAGCGCCCGAGGGTTGGTCGCTCGCGCCGAAATTCTCACCGGATTCGGAGCGCGACCCATTCTGATCGGGCTCTGTCACGTGGATGAAATCCATCGGAGGCACCATGAGGCACCGTTTTGCTGTCGTCTGTCTTTTTGCTTTCGCTCTTACGCTGGCCGCTACGCCGCTGTTCGGTCAGCTCACGTCGGGATCGCTGACAGGTCGGGTGACCGGATGAAGCCTCCGACGATCGAGCAGTGGAACCTGACGCTTGAATAGCAGGTGTCCCACGATCAGGTGCTGCGGCTGGTTTACGAGGCCGAGAATGCCAATCATCTCTTCGGATCAGTGGAAGGCAACGCGGCGGTTTACAACCCCGCGGAGACGCTTCAGCAGAATCGAGCGAATTACAACATCCGGCGGCCGATGGGGCCAGCTACCAGGGGCTCGCGCTGGGCCGCGATGTGGGCATCGCCAACTTTGAATCGCTGACCGTCTCCATGCAGAAGCAGGCGGTGCACGGACTTACCTTCCTCGCCGGCTATCGGTGGTCGAAGTGCATGGATGAAAGTGAAGAGGCCTTCTTTGATGCCGACGCCTATTCCACTCCGAATCCGCGCAGCGACTACGGACCCTGCTCCTTCAATGTCACCGGGCAGTTCAAAGGTTCCTTCGTCTGGGACCTGCCGCAGGTGAAGTTTGGTCCAGCTGTGGTCCATCACATTCTCGACAATTGGGAAGTCAATGGAATCCTGATGCTCCAGGATGGTCAGCCCTTCTCGGTCCTCTCCGGCGTGGATAATTCCACCAGTGGCATTGGGATGGATCGTGCGGACCAGATCGGAAATCCCTCGCTGCCCAAACACCGCAGCCATGCCCAGGAGGCGCGGGAGTTTTTCAACACCGCTGCATTCCGCGAAAATGCTCCGGGAACTTACGGCGAAACGCCCCGGGATTATCTCTCCGGACCCGGATATGAAGACTTCGACTTCTCCGTGGTGCGTGCCTTCCGCCTCCCGCTGGGCAGGAAGGAATCGCAGACACTGCAGTTCCGGGCCGAGTCATTCAATCTCGCCAACCGGGTCAACTTTGCCAATCCCACGGCGACTGTATCGTCAAAAGCATATGGAACGATCTCGACAGCCGATACTCCGCGAATTCTCCAGTTCGCGCTGAAGTACCAGTTCTGAATCGAGCTCAAGGCGGTTACTGAGTCCAGGAAGCTGAGGATATGGCATGGTAAGTCGCCGGAATTTTATTGCGGCCAATGTGATGGCTCTGGCCAGAACGGCGCTGAAAGCGCCATCGGCTCTGGCTGCTGCATCCGATGAGCCGGAAGTCACCGCCACGATCCCCAGATCGCAAAGAGATTTCTGGAAGGATTGGCCTGGCTTTATCACGACTCAGGTGAATCGGGCCGGAGAGAGGCGAAAGGCTCTGCTGGCGCGGATTCAGTCGCACAACGATGTGGCCGAGCGGGCAACCGTTGTGCGCTCGCAACTCTGGGAGATTCTGGGCGGCCGTCCGGCGGAATCGCCTCTGCGCGGGCGGACGGTGGGAACCATCGCTCGGGAGAGCTATCGCATCGAGAAGCTGATCTATGAGAGCCTGCCGGAAGTCTATGTGACGGCGCACCTCTACGTGCCGACGGCCGGCAACGGGCCCTTTCCGGCGGTCCTCGCTCCCCTGGGGCATACGTCCGACGGGAAGAACTACCGAAATTACCAATACTGCTATCAGAACCTGGCGCGGAAGGGATATGTAGTGCTGGCCTATGATCCCTTCGGTCAGGGGGAGCGCAGTCAGTATCTGGTGCCAGGAACGAGTGAGCCGCGCTTTGGTCCTACCGCGGACCACAACCAGGCCGGGCGGCCCATGCTTCTGCTGGGCACGGGACTCGCGCGCTATCGCGTCTGGGACGGCATCCGCTCGCTTGACTATCTGCTCAGCAGGCCTGAGGTGGACCCGCATCGCATCGGCTGCACCGGCCACTCCGGGGGAGCAACCGTGACGATGTACCTGATGGCCCTGGAGCCCAGAATCCAGGCCGCCGTCGCCGTAGAAGGGAATTACGAGAACGTGGCGGGCCCCTTCTTCGATCCGCCCGGAGCCATTGCCGACGCCGAGCAGAATATCGCCGGGAGCCTCAGCCGCGGCCTGGACCGCGGGGATCTCCTGAACGCCTTCGCGCCCAAACCTTTCCTGCTCTGTTATACGGTGCACGACGAGGGGCAGACCTACTCTCCGGTCTATCAGGAAGCGATTGCGGAGAACTATGCTGAGTTAGCGCGGATTTACGGCATTCTGGGCGCAAAGGACCATGTCAGCATCCGCGCCGGACATCTGCCGCACGAACTCGATTTCTATTCACGGCGCGCTGTGTATCAGTGGTTCAACCGGTGGCTGGGGAATCCCGACGCAGGCGTCGCGGAAGCTCCCTTCGACTTTTCGCCGAATGCAGAACTGAACTGCACGGCCACGGGACAGGTGTTGAACTCCCTCGGAGGGCGCTCGCTGGTGCAGGTCAACCGCGACCGGGCAAAAGAAGTGACTCCGCCAGGCATTCTCATCCGCAACGGCGGAGATCCCTCTGCGGCACGCAGTCAGATTCGCAGTGAACTGACCACCCTGCTGGCACTTCCGGCGGAACGCAGCGCCCTGCGGGCGGTTACGCTTTCTTCGGAAGAAGGGGCCGGTCTGCACACCGAGGAGTTTCAGATTGAATCGGAGCCGGGTGTCCGCGTCGTGGGCTGGCTGGTCCGATCTGCGAAGCAGACGGGGCGGAGCCCCACGGTCCTCAGCGTCAGCGACAATGGCGTGAACGAAATAGTGGCGGAGCCCAGCCCCTGGCGGGCCGTTCTTGACCAGGGCCATACCGTCTGCTCCATCAACCTTCGCGGCAGGGGAGTTTCTGCTCCGCGGATGCCTCACGGCGGTCCCGCCTTCTATCGCGGCATGCCGCTGGAAGACCGCTTCGCATGGACGAATCTGGTGTTGGGAAAGCCGACGATCGGGCAGCGTGTGTGGGACGTCCTGCGCGCACTGGAATACCTGGGAACGCGTCCGGATGTGAACGCCTCGCAGATCCGGATTGCGGGTAGCGGCTCTGCGGCCATCGCCGGCGGCATGGCCGCGCTGCTGGAGGACCGGGTGCGATCCCTTCTGATCCGGCATGCCATTCCCTCGTATCAGTCGATCGTCGACGCAGAAGATTATTCAGTCAGCCTGGACTGGTTTGTTCCAGGTATTCTCGAGCACTTCGATCTCCCAGACTTGCTGGCGTCGATGCATCCGCGCCCCGTCTGGATCGATGACGCGATCGACGCCAACGGAAAGCCCATCCCGGAAAGCGCGGTGCGCGACTGCTATCGGCAGCGCCTTCCGGAGAACTCGCCCGTCTTCGACACGCTGCAATTCGGTGTTGCGCCCAGTGGGGAAGACCTGTACAGCCGATGGCTGCGGAACACATGAGATCCGGCCTGTGAGGTTGTCCTGAGCCGCACGAGCGATGCGCCGCGCGGAAGATCCCCAAAGATCACTGCCTTCAGAAGAGTCATTTGCTTGAAGCCAATCAGCGAGGAGATGGAAAGAATGAATCGCAGAGAATTCCTGGGAAGCAGTATCGCGGCTGGCCTCTATTCCACGCAGTCGGGGAAGATGTCACCGCTGCTCTTCGGAGCAGAAGCGGCGCCCACTCGGGAGACGGACGCGACACCGGCGTGGCTCAACGACGGACCGATCATCATGGCCGGATGCTGGGATGACTTCCCACTCTTCCAGAAGAGGATGGGCGGCATATCCACATGGTTGAATGAGCTCTACCGCAAGCAGGGTGCGGACTCGACCGTCAGCGGGCTCAAGGACGCCGGCATTACGCTGGGCATGATTCACTTCTTCAAGGGATTTGGGCTCGAGGCCGAGAGCGACCACATCGCCGACGCTCGCGTGCTCGCCCGCAAGCTGAAGGACAACGGCATTCGGGTGGGGCTTTACATCGGGAGCACCCTGGCCTACGAAAACTTTCTGCTGGAGAAGCCGGAGGCCGAAGCCTGGTTCGTTCCGGACTATCTGGGCAAGCCGCTCTATTATGGAGACCAGACCTTCAGACGGCGTGTCTACTTAATGCATCCCGGATATCGGGAATACATCCGGAACGTGGTTCGCTATGGGATGGAGAATCTGAATCCCGACCTGATGCACTTCGACAACACCTCGATGCAGGCCCAGCCCGCCATCTTTACCCATCCACTGGCGGTCGAGGATTTCCGGAAATATCTGACCGGGAACTACAGCGCATCCGAGCTGAAGGACCGCCTTGGCTTTTCCGACGTGCGCTTCGTGGCGCCTCCAAAGCTGGAGGACTTTCCGGTGCGCATCAACGATCCTCTCTTTCAGTTGTGGGCGGAGTTCCGCTGCCACCAGCTGACCAGTTACTACGCGGAGATGGCGTCGTTCATTCGCTCCATCAATCCTGCGGTCGCGATCGAAAACAATCCCTCCACGGGAATCTCGGGTCGCAACGTGATCTGGGAGCAAGGTGTGGATTATCCGCGCCTGCTGAGCGCGATTGACGTTGCCTGGACGGAGGAGGGAGATGACGCGGTGGTGACGCCTGAAGGCGCTCTGGTCTCGAAGATTCGAACCTTCAAGGCTGCCTCCATCATGAAGAAGAAAATCTTCTGCTACACATGG
>DASYYO010000168.1:0-7179 GCA_035933805.1 Acidobacteriaceae bacterium
CTCTTCCGCGGCAAGGTAGACTTACCCCAGGCGTCCGAAAAGCCGGAGCGCTCCGCTCCCGCGTTGAACGCCCCAGCCAAAGCCTCTGCGTCCGAGGCTCCATTGTTGAATCCTGCAATCCCGAAATAGCAGTTTGCAGCAGCGTAGCTGAAAGAACAGCAAACTACTGTTCCATGATCCAGCCAGGGTCGATGGAAGAAAGAGACTGACGAAACGTGATCCGGAACCTATTCAGCAGAACCCAAACCGGCAACGCCCCCTCCGCCAGTCCCACGGTGCTGACCGGGCCCCGCATTCCCAGGCACTCCAGCGGATGGTCCGCCATGCTCAAGTATCTGAAGAGTGAGCAGGGATTGCGGATTCTGGACATCGGGCCAACCTCCCCGACGAACATCAACTTTCTCACCACCCTCGGGCACGGGGTCTACATGGCTGACATCGTGAACGAGGCTGTACGGGGCGACTGGATGATCCCGGGAACCGCGGGCTCTGAGCCTGAGTTTGATGTGGAAGGCTTCCTCGACCAGAACCTGGACTTCGCCGGCCGAGAGTTTGATGTGGTTCTGCTCTGGACGACCCTGGACTATATTCCTGAGGCGTTGGTTGGTCCTGTGGTCCGGCGATTTCGCTCCTCCATGCGTCCGGGTGGACGGATCCTGGCTCTCTTCCACACGCGTCCCTCGGGCGTCCAGACTGGCTTTTGCCGCTATCACATCACCGACGGCGAGAGCATTGAGATGCAGGAGACGACGGCGTATCCGATGCAGCGCGTTTATACCAACCGCACCATCGAGAAGATCTTCGAAGCCTATGCAAACTTCAAGTTCTTTCTCGCCAAGGACAATCTTTACGAAGTGATCATCACCCGCTAAGACAGGCGCTCATCGCATCGCCCGGGCGACGCGTGGTGGCCTCTGAGAAGGATTTGCGCCCGGACCTTCGGCCCCCGCCCTCAATCGTTCCGCACCAGCCCTAGGAACCAGTCAGCTCAAAATCGACCTCTCCCTGCCTTCCATGGACTGGCTTTATCGGTGCGGTGACGGGCGCGGTGAGCTCCCCGCCGCCAGGCCGGCGGGCCAGACCGTGCCGGTTGCGTGCCGCCTCCACCAGTGCGGCGATCCGCTTGCGGTAAGCCACCGAGACGAAAGCATCTTTTGCGAAGCGCTGCTTGTACATCTCCTCCAACTCGGGGAAGTGCTCTTGGATGAGGCCCAGGTAGGTCGCCTTGGAGCAAGGCTTCAGAAACAGCGGTTGAGCGGAGAAAAAGCTGGCGTCCGCCGCCCTGGCCTTGGCTGCCATCGCGTCGATCGCCTTCGCCGTGTCCGTGATTCCGGGGAGAACGGGCGAACACAGGATGCCCGCCGTGAGGCCCGCCTGGCGCAGCCGGGAAACCGTCCTCAACCGCAGATCGGGTCTGGGCGCGCGAGGTTCGAGCAGGCGAGCCAGCCGTGCGCTTGGCGTGGTGATGGTCAGATGAAGCACCAGGGTATTGTCCTGAGCAATCTTGAGCAGCAGAGGAATGTCCCTCTCGATGAGCGTCGATTTCGTTACCAGGCCTAACCGCAACCCTTTTTGCCGGGATAGCAGCTCCAGCAGAGACCGCGTCACCTTGGCCTGCCGCTCGATCGGCTGGTAGGGATCGGTTGCGGTGCCAATCGCGATCTCTTCCTCTGCGCGCACCCGCTTCAACTCCTGCTCGAGCAGCCAGGCCGCGTTCTGCTTGATGAAGATCTTTCGCTCGAACTCCTCGGGGCCGCGCAGCTCCAGATAATCGTGGGTGTACCGGGCATAGCAGTACCGGCAGGCGAACTCGCAGCCGCGATAGGGATTGATGCTCCAGTCGAAAGCCATGCCGCGCCTGGAAGCAGTCCGGTTCAGCATCGATCGCACCCGAAGCCCGTGGAATTCAATCAGATGACCTTCTCCTACAATCTGCCCCTCGGCTGCCATTCGGGCGATCCCGGTTTTATCCGACGGCGCCGCATCCGGCGGGGCTTGGTCCATGATGGGGAACAAGGAAAGGGATCTCTCGTGTTTCGCCATTTGTTCGCCTCCGATGGTGAGAGTACGCCCGCGCTCTTTCCCGGTCAAGCATCGGGCTCACAGGCGGATGGATCCCTTGTGCAGGCATGGAGGGAACCAGAGAAGGACATCCCTACCGGCCCTCGTCCAGGAGAAACGGTGTACAGTGGGGACTGCCTGGGTTCTCATTGTGAGACCATAACGCACATTGTGAGGGGAAAAGCTTGGCCAAAGCAGGGCACGGGGGCATGCGGCGCGTCGATCTGAAGCACACGAAACTGGCTTCCAGTCAGACTGCGCGCGGCATCAATCGCGATATTCTCCTGGAGATTATCCGGACGAACCAGCCTATCTCGCGGGCGGATCTATCCCGCCGGTCCGGGCTCCAAAGAAGCACCGTATCCCAGATCGTAGAGCAACTGATCGAGGAGCGGTGGGTACGGGAAGGAGCCATGGCTCATCTGCCCCGTGGCCGCCGGCCTACTCTGGTTGGTCTGAACAGCGATCTGGTCGTGATTGCTGCGGATCTTCATCCGCAGCAGGCGACCGCGGCGGTCGTCGATCTTCAGGGACGCTTAATATCGCGCATTCAGGTGCCCCTTGGCTCCGACCCGCATGCAGCGATCCGGCGTTTGATCGCCGGCATGCGGGAGCTTCGCACCAGCCATCCGGACAAATCCTTTGAGGGTGTAGGCATCAGCGTCCCCGGAAGAGTGGATTCTAAGACGCGTCAGTTGATCTTCGCTCCCAATCTCAAATGGGGTGATTTTGACATAAAGGCAACGGTTGAGCGCGCGATGGAGCTTCCCGTGGAGATGGAGAATGCGGCCAACGCGTGTCTGCTCGCAGAGCTCTGGTTTGAGCGAATGGACGGCATCCGCAATGCGGTCCTGCTGACGGTTGCCGAAGGCATCGGGGGTGCAATCCTCGCCAACGGGAATGTCATCCGCGGGCAAAACGGGCTGGCCGGGGAGTTCGGCCATGTGTCGCTCGATCCCTCCGGACCTCGCTGCGGCTGCGGCCAGAGCGGTTGCCTGGAAGTCTTTGCCTCCTGCCGCGCCGCTCTCCGTTACTATGCCGAATCCTCAAACGGAGGCTCCGCGGCCTTGAGCTTTCATCAACTGCTGGCCCGGGCCGAAGAGGGCGATCCGCGGGCGCTCGACGCCATTCGCCGCCAAGCCGAATATCTGGCCAGGGGCCTGCAACTGGTCATCGCAGCGCTCTCGCCGGAGGTGATTCTGCTCGCCGGCGATATCACGAGCGCCTGGCGTCACTACGGGCCGCCGATCGAAAAGCGGATCAAGTCGCTCGCCCGGGCCGGAACCCCCCCGCGCGTTCTGCCCACTCATCAGGGAGAGATAGCCCGGCTTCGCGGTGCGGCTGCGGTGATGCTGCAACGCCACTCGCGGCTGGGCGAGAGACCTGTCTCGCCGGCCGCGGAAAATCGCACGATGTCAGATGCGAACGGAAGCTCCGTGATCCGGGCAGCCTCGGTTTAGAACGAAGCGCTCTCAACCGTCTGTTCTACGTCCGGAACTCCTTTACCGCTCTTCCTCCCCCGGAGAGATTGGCGAGCCGCATCTCGGAGTACTTCCGTGAAAAGATCACTCCCTCGGCGCCGGCTTTGAGAGCGGCTTTCGTCGCCTCGTAAACGTCCTCCGGCTGAGTCTGCTTATCGTCCATCCTGGTCGGGATATCAATGTCGATTCCCGGGTAGATCCTGCATTTTCCCTGCACGTCGTCGATCGCCCGCTTGGTTTCGCGAAAGACATACTCGGCGGGAAGTCCGTCTTTTGGGATCTTGCCGAGCGACATCTCCTCCGCCGACATTCCGTTGTAATTGAGCCAGTCATTGTTGACTTTTAGAAACTCGTCCCGCGGAAGGTCATGAAAGACGGTGGAGTCGACCTTGTCGATATACGTGGCATAGCGGGGACCGGCGCAGTTGTTGTAGAGCACAGGCTTCAGGAAATCCGCATAATGCGAGTACCGCGCAAAATCCTGCTCGGCTCGGAAGAAGGGGCTGAACGAATTGGTGTGCCAGATGTGGAACCCGACCTGGAGACTCGGACGGACGCTCTTGGCGGTCTTGTAAATATCGGCGTAGGTGGAGTTTTTCCCGTCGCTCCAGAGCTTTTCCCAGGCGAGGATCTCCGGATAGTCGACCATGATGCGCCAGAACTCGACGAAATATCCGTCGGTCGGCCTCTGATTGGCGCGGGCCTGAACGGTAAAGGACTGCAGCTTTTTATAGCCCTCGATCGCCCGGTCGACATCGATTCCACGGTCGCTGGCTGCCTTGCGATGAAACCGGCAAAAACAGGTGATCGGCACAGACCAGCCGTTGGCGTTGGCGCCGATCATGTTGTTGAGCGGTCCCTGCTGCTCGGCGCCCCACATGACCCCGTCGATGTCATAGGAGGTGCAGTGATCGCGGATGAGATCAACGACGAAGTTGCGATAGTCGGGATTGTACGCGCAGCACGTGGCTGCCCGCTTGCCGTCGATATCAACTTCCTCCAACTCCTGGATGTGAGGGATATCCGTGCGCCAGATGTTGTAATCCCATGCGTAGAGTTTGATCCCTCGCTTTTTCGTCTCGGGCAAGACCGCTTCGAGAATATCCAGATTGCCGTGATCCGGCGCCTTCGTGTCCTTCAATATGGTGTCGCTATAAAACTGAGGATGCGGAGTGGCGTAGTTGCCCCCGTGAAAGTGGTCATACTCCTGCTTGCCGTGATCGGGAAGAGGCCGGCTCGGCACCTGTCTTCCCCCGGTTCCCAGGTCGTAAGTAAACGCCGAGAGAAACAGCGTGTTCACCTCTCCGCGTTCCTGAAGGATGTCCAGGACTTTGTTCACTCCCTCATCGACGAAGGAGATCGCGCCGATCTGGATGCCGATCATCTTTTCTGGAGCCGCAACGGCCGTGCGTCCCAGATTGGCCCAGAACGGCGGGATCGTTGCCGCCGCCATGCCGATTCCCGATCTCAGAAACCTCCTCCGTGTCACGCCGGAGCTCTCTCGCAAATCCATGCTGCGTTCCTCGTTCCTCTCTCTTTGCAGCCGGCTGGCGTAAGTCTCCAGCCTGGCTGCGGACAGGGTTGCTCTAAGTTTGCTCGCGATCAAACCTAGAAGTAATACTTCAGAGCGAGCTGCCCGATGCGCGCCGGGCTGGATGCCTGAATAATGCCGAACTTGGCCGAGCTGAAGTTATTCACCGGCGCATTGAAGTTCGTGTGATTCAGCGCATTGAAGAACTCGAAGCGCAGTTGAAGGCTTTGGCTCTCGTGAATCGGAATGATCTTCGTCAAGTTGACATCCGTATCGACATAATGCGGCCCTAAGAGCGAATTCATGCCCGCGGTGCCGAAGGTTCCGGGAGCGTTTTTTTGAAAGGCCTGGGGACTGATCCAGAGATGCGTCTGCGTGTTTCTCACGTAGCGGGCGCCCCGGTTAACCACATCCGGCCGATCGAGTCCGACCCCTGACAGAGATGCGTCGGTGCCGGTCAGAGGGCTGAACGGGAAGCCGTTGTAGGCAGAGACGAGAAAGGCGAGCTCCCAGTTTCCCGCGATCCAGCCGAGCGGGCGCCGTTGGAAGTTGGGCGTCTGGTAGACCACCGAGTTGGCCAGACTGTGACGCAGATCAAAATCGCAGGGTCCGTAATCGGCATTCCGGTTGTACGGGTTGGACTCGTTGTTCCCGGTGAGCCGGTTGCCCAGCGTCTCCGTATCCTGGAGGCAATGGGAGTAGGTATAGACGGAAAGCAGGGTGAAGTTCTGGCTGAAGCGGTGGCGGGCGGAGAGCCTGAGCGCGTTATAGCTGCTGTTGACGCCATCGTCCATCATCGTAATCGTCGAATAGTAAGCGCCTGTGGTGGGATTGAGCTGGGCCAGGATCCGGCGCTGCGCGGTATTCTTCGTGGTGGAATTTCCTGGAATGTAGACTGCCGGGTTCGACTCCGTTCCGGAGCGCAAGTGCGTCGATTTGTTCCCGAGATAATCGGCCGTGACCACCCAGTTCGATCCAAGCTGCCGCTCCAGGCTCAGGCCCCACTGCTGCGTGTATGGGTGATGAAGGTTGAGCGGGAGGTTGATATACGACCCTTGCACAGGGAAGGCGGAAGATTTCGTCGGAGGATAAGGGAAGGGGAATGGATTGCCGCCTGGATATCCGGCGAAGGGATTGACGAAGCCCCCGGAGGGAACCGTGAGCGTGATCTGGTTGGCCCACGGAGCGGCCAGAGCAAAGTCGCGATCCGTGTAGGACTCCGGCTGATCGAAGAAGATACCGTAGGAGGAGCGAATGCTCTCCTTTCCGCTGCCGCTCGGATCCCATGCCACTCCGATGCGTGGGGCAAAGTCCGCCCAGCTTCCGTTCGCATACGCCTTCGGAATTCCCGGATCGCCATAGAAGAGCAGTCCCGGCGGCGCGTTCGTATATTTCACGGTCTTGGTTCCGGAGACAAAATTTGCCCGAGAGAAGTGGTTGCCCCGTCCTCCCGCGTCGTACTCCGGCAGGGATGGCTCCCATCGAACGCCGGCGTGCACAGCAAGCTTCTTGGTGAGCTGAATGTCGTCCTGGAAATACAGGGCGGCGTATTTCTCCCGTAGTCCGGCGACCACCAGGCCCGAATCAATCAATTGGATCGGTCTGCCCAGCATATAGTCTGCCAGCGCGCCACCGGTTTGCGATCCGTCAAAGGAAAAGTCGCCGTTGGCATACTGAAGGTTTGTTTCATCCATCTGGTTGGCGATGAACTCTCCGCCAAAGCTATAGTGGTTCCTTCCCTTGATCCAATCCATGTCGTCGGAGTACTGCCACTGATTCCGGATAAAACTGGCGGTCGCGTTAGTGCCGCCGCCGACCCCGAAGTAATTCGATACCGAGAGCTGAATGTAGTTGGGCGAGGCGTTGTACATGTTTACCCCGAGCCCGACCGGCGTCGGCATGTTGGAGGGGTTGGAGCGGTGAACCGCCAGCCTCGTGAATCCCACATGGATGGAATTGATGATCGTGGGGCTCAGGGTGAGCTGGTCTCCCAGGACGATGGACTGCGCTCGCTGAAAGAGTGCGGCCCGGGCTGTGGTCAGGACGTTGTTGGTAAAGCTGGCGGGGTTGGCGTAGTCCAGAATGAAGTACCGGGCAAACGCCGTA
>DASYYO010000421.1:0-9586 GCA_035933805.1 Acidobacteriaceae bacterium
CCGTGTGGCTGCACGAGGCCAAAAGGTCCGGGATGTCCATGCCCCGCCGCCGAAGAGGTCCCGGTCAGGGGTGTGCAGAACTGCCGGTTGATCTCCCTCAATATCGGTCGCAGAGGTCTGCCATCTCCGGTTTATCCCCACGCAGAATGAGGTTTCTCTGAGCAGCACAGCTTTTTCAGTGGAGCGCGCGCTTCTGGTCGGAGTGGATTTCGGGTCGAAGCCCCGTGCCCTGCCTCGTTCGGCATTGCTGGCCCGGCAGGCCGCCGAGGCGGCGGAAGGCCCAACTCCGCAGCCAACGGAGACCTGCCCGGAGACGGCCAGGCTGCCGAAGGCTGAACGCGAGGAGTCCGGCTCCTCGTTTGAAGAGTTCCGCGAGCTGGTAACGAGCGCCGGAGCGGAGATCGTCGCCGAGGTCTTCCAGCACCGGCAGCGGCCGGATCCGGCTACTCTTGTGGGCAAGGGAAAAGTGGAGGAGATCGCCGCCGTGGCGAACTCTTCGTCGGCCTCCGTCATTCTCTTCGATCACAACCTGAGTCCCACGCAGATGAGGAACCTGGAGGACGAGTTGCCGGCCAGGGTGGTGGATCGAACCCAGCTGATTCTGGACATCTTCGCTCTGCACGCCAGAACTCGCGAGGGGCAGCTTCAGGTCGAGCTGGCGCAATTGGAATACATGCTGCCGAGATTGACCGGCCGCGGGCTCGCCATGTCTCAGCTGGGCGGTGGCATTGGCACCCGGGGACCAGGGGAGACGCAACTCGAGACGGACCGGCGCAGGATTCAACGGCGGTTGTTGCAGCTCAAAGAGCAGTTGGAGGCCGTTCGCCGCGTACGAACGCAGCAGCGGCAACGGCGGGAGTCCGTGCCGGTGCCGACGATTGCCCTCGTCGGCTACACCAATGCGGGCAAGAGCACTCTTTTCAATCTTTTGACCAAAGCCGAAGTGCTGGCCTCTTCGCGCATGTTCGCCACACTGGACCCGAAGCTGCGTGCGATGACGCTGCCTTCCCGCCGCAAGGTTCTGTTGTCGGATACCGTCGGATTCATTCGCGATCTTCCGCATACCCTGATTACATCCTTCCGCGCAACGCTCGAAGAGGTGCAGAAAGCCGAGCTCTTGCTCCACGTTCAGGATTGCTCCAGCCCGATACGCGAGCGGCAGGCCGAAGAGGTCGAGAAGGTCCTGGGCGAGCTGGGCGCGCTCGGTAAGCCGCGCCTTGCCGTTTGGAACAAGATCGACCTTTTGCCGGCGGAGGAACAGCAGGCGATGGTGAGCAGAATGGTATCGGCATCCGGCTCCGTGGCAATCTCAGCCCGCACTGGAGAGGGACTTGACCGGCTGCTCGATCAGATGGACCGTGCCTTGATCGCAGACCCCATCCTGGAGCAGGCGTTTGTGATTCCGCAGCAGGAGGGAGCGGTGCTGGCGGCATTGGGTGCTGGCGCTCTGATTCAGAAGAGGGAGTTTGCCGGCGATTCGGTTTACCTGGCGGTCGCCGGTCCGGCCTCGCTCCTCGGGCGATTTCAGAAATATCGCAGCGTGGCTTCAGGTCGGGCCGCCGGATAAGATATCCTGAGATTTCGGGAAAATCCCCAAAATAGAAACGGACCGACTGCTGGGGAGCGGTAAGAGGTCCCCAGCTGCCGGTCCGTCTGACCCTGAACCGGGTCGAGATGATATTTTAAGTTTACGCTCCGGAATCGGGGCGTCAATGGGAATTGTAGTCGGGAATCTCAGTCCAGGATCCGTCCGCCAAGACTCGCTCAATGTGAATCCGCCGGATTGACACTCAAATTTCGCCTCTGTTACAAACAGAGGTCCAGCGTTGTGTCTGGTAACTTTCCTTAGACCCTCGATCCCATCTACTTTTAAGTTTGTGACTGCATGGACGAACTTCTGCACCAACTCGGCGGACTTCTTCTCGGCTCAGTACCGACGATTCTCCTTTTCTTTCTTGTAGTTACCTGCTATCGGGTTCTGGTCTACGGCCCGCTGACACGGGTTTTGGCCGAGCGGCGGGCGCGTACCGAGGGCGCAATGGAGCAGGCCCGGAGCGCCATTGCGGCCGCCGATGCAAAGACCCAGGAATACGAGGCAAAGGTGCGGGCTGCACGGGTGGAGATCTTCCACGCCCGGGAGCAGCGTCTTGCGAAGTGGAATGCGGAGCGGGAGACCATGCTGGCGGGGGCCCGCAGCTCTGCTCAGCACCGGGTGGCTGAAGCAAAATCACAGATCGAACGGGAAGCGGCCGCGGCGCATCGGGCAATCGAGGAGTCTGCCGGGGATCTTGCCTCGGAGGTTCTCCGCGCCGTGCTCCCCGCCGATCTGGTCACCGCAGGGAGCAGCCGTTGAAGCGATCTTCTGTATCGTTTGTAGCAATTGCAGGCTTTGTATTGGTGCTCGCCGGTTCGCTGGCGCTCGGAGCGCAAGAAGTGCAATCCCGCGGCAGGGTTTTGCCGCGCCTGATTGCCGCTTCCTCTCCGCCGGATACGGCAGCTCCGGCGGCGGCGAGTCCCGCACAGGCCCAGCAGGAGAGCAATCCCGTGCAGGAAGAGGACGAGGAGGACACGAGCGCCTACCGTCACTCTGCCTCGGTCCGCGCCGTCGGCAAATGGTTTCATCTGGATCCGGACTCGGCCGCCCGCGTCTTCGAGTACGTGAATTTCGCTCTCCTGGCCGGAGCGATTCTCTTCTTTCTGCTGCGCTCGATGCCCGGCATCCTGCGAACGCGCAGGGAGACCCTGCAGAAGCAACTGGTAGAGGCGCGCACGGCCACGGAAGAGGCGAATGCGAGGCTGGCGGCTGTGGAGCAGAGGTTTGCCCGGCTGGAGGACGAGATCGCGAAGATTCGCACCCAGGCGGAGCAGGAGGGCGCAGCCGAGGAGGCGAGGATGAAGGACCTGATCGAGAGCGAGCGTCAGCGGGTCGTTTCCTCAGCCGAGCAGGAGATCGCTGCCGCCGCCGCCACCGCGCGGCGTCAGCTCAGGCGCTTTGCCGGAGAGCTTGCGGTCGATCGCGCCGCGCAGATGATCTCGCTCAGCGAAGATGGAGATCGCATTCTGGTTCGCCAGTTTGTTCAGGAGCTGGGCGATCAACCGCGGAACGGGGGACGAGCGTAATGGCATCCTCCGCACCCCGCTATGCAAGCGCGCTGGCCGACGTCGTCGAACAGGAGAATCTCGATTACGAGCAGGTTCGTCGTCAGCTGGAGGACTTCTCCACCGCCTTCGCGGAAAGCCGTGAACTCAGAGAGACCTTGCTCAACCCTGCGTTTCCTGTAGACAGGCGAGTGGCGATTCTGGATGCGGTGAACCGGCGCATTCAATTGGGACCGAAGCTGAGGAACTTTGTCGCCGTCCTGATAGAGAATGGACGGTTGGCGGAGTTGGATGAGATTTTGGAGCAGTACCGGGCGGAGACGGACCGTCGCCGGGGTGTCTCCGAGGCTGAGATAACGTCGGCGCGCCCGCTCGAAGACGCCCAGCGCGCGGAAGTGGAACGCCAGGTGGCGGCGCTGGCGGGAACAGCCGTACGCGCCTCCTATCGGGAGGATCCCTCCCTGGTCGGAGGGGTGATCGTGCGCGTTGGAAGCACGGTCTACGATGGTTCGGTGAAAGGCCGCCTTGAAAGGCTGAAGGAGCGGCTGGCATCAAGCTGAGCATCCTCGCATACCGGACATTTGAATGCATCATCGGGCGCAAATCGGCTCGGCCGTTTTGAACTCGCAACAAAGGCCGGCTCCGGGGACAGAGCGCGCCGCAACCTCCGATGGTGGGTGAGTGGATGTCGAGCGGGCTCCTGATCACGCGGGTGAGCGGAGCGAAACGAAATTCAGAGGCAATGGGAACGAAGGCATGGCGCAGATCAAGGCAGACGAAATAACCGCAATTCTCAAAGAGCAGATTGAAAACTTCGACTCCGAGATCCGGGTCGATGAAGTAGGCACGATCATCTCGGTGGGCGACGGAATCGCGCGCCTCCACGGCCTCGACAAGGTGATGGCTGGAGAGATGCTGGAGTTTCCCCGCGGCGTCAATGGTCTGGCGATGAACCTCGAAGAGGATCAGGTCGGCTGCGTTCTCCTGGGAGATTACACGGAGCTGCGCGAAGGGGACTCGGTCAAGCGTACGGGCGAGATCATGAGCGTGCCTACGGGGGACGCTCTCATCGGCCGGGTGGTCAACGCGCTCGGGCAGCCGATCGACAATAAGGGACCGATCGAGGGAACCCAATTGGCCGCCATCGAACGTCTGGCGCCCGGGGTGGTGGACCGCAAGGGCGTTCACGAGCCCATGGCAACGGGGCTCAAGGCGATCGATAGCATGATCCCAATCGGCCGCGGGCAGCGCGAGCTGATTATCGGTGACCGGCAGACCGGCAAGACCGCGGTTGCGCTGGACACCATCATCAACAATCGGGAAAACGATCTGATTTGCATCTACTGCGCCATCGGCCAAAAGCGGTCTTCGGTCGCGCAGGTGGTGCAGACTCTCGCCGAATACGGGGCGATGGACTATACCATCGTGGTCGCGGCCACAGCCTCGGAGCCCGCACCGATGCAGTACCTGGCCCCCTACGCGGCGACCGCAATGGGCGAGTACTTCCGGGACAAGGGGCGGCACGCGCTCATCATCTACGACGATCTTTCCAAGCACGCGATCGCCTACCGCGAGATCTCCCTGCTCCTGCGCCGTCCTCCCGGCCGTGAAGCGTATCCTGGCGATGTCTTCTATCTGCATTCGCGTCTGCTGGAGCGTTCGGCCAAGCTGAACGATGAGAATGGCGGCGGTTCGCTGACCGCGCTGCCCATCATCGAAACCCAGGCCGGGGACGTCTCGGCGTATATTCCCACCAACGTGATCTCGATTACCGACGGGCAGATCTATCTGGAGACGGATCTGTTCAACTCCGGCGTCCGGCCGGCGGTCAATGTCGGTCTCTCAGTGAGCCGCGTGGGCGGGAGCGCGCAAATCAAGGCGATGCGCCAGGTGGCGGGATCGCTGAAGCTGGACCTTGCGCAATTTCGCGAGCTTGCCGCCTTCGCACAGTTTGGCAGCGATCTCGACAAGGTCACGCAAAATCAGCTCAACCGCGGCCGGCGGCTGACGGAGATTTTGAAACAGCCGCAGTTTCAACCGCTGCCCACAGCCAAACAGGTGGTGATCATCTTCGCCGGCACGAACGGGTTTCTCGATGATCTCCGCGTTGAGCAGATTCGCGCCTTTGAGCAGGGGCTCTATCCCTATCTGGATTCCACGCAATCCGGCTTGTTGAAGGACATCAACGTCAAAAAGGCGCTGGATGACGATCTGCGGCAGCGTATCCGCGAGTGCCTCAACGAGTACAAGCAGAGCTTCCTTGCGGAACATCAGGGCGCCAAGGCAAGTTCGTAAACACCGAAGATACGGAAGAACGGAACTGAAGTATGGCAAACGTCCTTGATTTACGCCGGCGCATCCGCAGCGTCAAGAATACGCGCCAGATTACCAAGGCCATGAAGCTTGTCTCGGCGGCAAAACTGCGCCGGGCCCAGGAACGGGCGATCGCGGGACGGCCCTATTCCCGGATGCTCTCAAGCGTAATCACCTCCCTGGTGCGGCGCATCGCCGTCTATGATCCCTCAACCGGCGATGTCCGCCATCCCCTGCTGCTTTCGCGGCCGGAAAAGAGGGCTGTGCTGATTGTGATCTCCGGAGATAAGGGCTTTGCCGGCGCCTTCAACGGAAACATCATCAAGGCGGCCTTCCGGTTCATCGGCGAAAAAGGCGATGAGGAGATCGACATTGAAGCGATCGGCCGCAAAGGCCGCGACCTCTTCCGCCGCCGCTATGGCATGGCTGCGTTCGTCACCGAGGAAGAACCTCATTCGCAGGATGAGGAGCAGCAACCGGCCCTGCCGGCCCGTCGCCGCCGCGAGCGCAAAGCCCAGATCGAGATCTCGGGCGACCACCCGAACATGCTCGACAAGCTTTCCTTCGACCGGGTCTCTGGGTTGGCCCGGGATATCATCGACCGTTACATCCATGAGGAGATTGACGCCGCCTACCTCATCTTCAACGAGTTCAAGAGTGTCATCGCCCAGCGCGTGGTGGTCGAGCGAATTCTGCCCATTATCGAGCCGGGACGTCCCGACATCGCGCAGGCTCAGGCGATGGAACTTGAAGAGCGCCAGCGCGCCGCCAAGGCTGCCGTGACCTCCGGGGTGAGCTTGCAGGAACCGGACACGCAACAGGCGGAAGAAGAGGCGGCAAAGTTCGGCACTGCCGAGGTCGATTACATCTATGAGCAGCCCGCGCCGGAGTTGCTCGACGGGTTGCTGCGGCAATACGTGGCCACGCAGATGTTCCGCGCCATGGCGGAGTCGGTCGCAGCGGAACATGCCGCGCGCATGACGGCAATGGACTCGGCGACCAACAACGCCTCGGAGATCATCGATTCGTTGACGCTGGTCATGAATCGCGCCCGCCAGGCGGCGATCACCAAGGAAATTATCGAGATTGTGAGCGGCGCGGCCGCACTTTAGAAAGAAAGAATTATGGCAGAGAATATAGGCAAAGTTGTTCAGATTTCGGGGCCGGCGGTCGACGTGCAGTTCGAAGAATCGACCATGCCATCCATCTATCAGGCGCTTCGCGTCACCAGCGAGGGCTTTTCCGTTCCGCAGCCGATCGATGTCATTCTGGAAGTGGAGCAGCACATCGGGGGCGGCCGGGTCCGCTGCGTCGCCATGGAATCGACCGAAGGCATGGTCCGCGGCATGACGTGCATCGATACCGGCAGTCAGATCACCGTGCCGGTGGGCACTGCGACGCTCGGCCGCATCATGAACGTGATTGGCCAGCCGGTCGATGAGCTGGGTCCGGTCAATGCCAAGCTTCGCTGGCCGATTCATCGCGCCGCCCCCTCCTTTGAGGAACAGGCCACAGGCGAAGAGATGTTCGAGACCGGCGTCAAGGTCATCGACCTCATTCAGCCATTCTTGAAGGGCGGAAAGATCGGGCTCTTCGGGGGCGCCGGCGTGGGCAAGACGGTCATTATCCAGGAACTGATCAACAACGTCGCCAGCAAGCATGGCGGTCTTTCGGTCTTTGCCGGCGTCGGAGAGCGGACCCGTGAAGGAACCGATCTCTGGAACGAATTCAAGGAGTCGGGCGTCATCGAGTCGAAAGACCTGGAGAAGTCCAAGGCGGCTCTGGTCTACGGGCAGATGACCGAGCCTCCAGGGGCAAGACTGCGCGTGGCTCTCAGCGCCCTTACCATGGCGGAATACTTCCGCGACGAGCAAGGCAGCGATACGCTGTTGTTCATCGACAATATCTTCCGCTTCACCCAGGCCGGTTCGGAGGTCTCGACGCTGCTGGGACGTATGCCCTCTGCCGTGGGCTATCAACCGAATCTGGCGACCGAGATGGGTGAGCTCCAGGAGCGCATCACGTCCACCAAGAAGGGCTCGGTCACCTCCGTGCAGGCGATTTATGTGCCGGCCGATGACTTGACCGATCCTGCGCCGGCGACCACCTTCGCTCACCTGGATGCCACAACCGTGCTCTCCCGCGCGCTCACCGAGATTGGCATCTACCCGGCAGTGGACCCACTGGCCTCGACCTCCCGCATTCTGAACCCCCGTGCCGTGGGTCAGGAACACTACGAGGTCGCCGAGGGTGTGAAGCGTATTCTTCAGCGCCTGAAGGACCTGCAGGACATCATTGCCATCCTGGGAATCGATGAGCTTTCCGAAGAAGACAAGCTCACCGTCAGCCGCGCCCGCAAAGTGCAGCGATTCCTCTCTCAGCCCTTCCATGTCGCCGAGGTCTTTACCGGGATCCCCGGCAAGTACGTCAAGGTGCAAGATACTGTGCGCAGCTTCAAGGAGATCATCGAGGGCAAGCACGACGACGTCCCGGAGCAGGCCTTCTATATGAAGGGCGCAATCGATGAGGTGCTGGAAGCGGCCTCCAAGATGAAGAGCTAAGCCATGGCGGAAACAGGCAATCAGATTCGGGTAAGACTGGTGACCCCGCTCCGGGTCTTGGTCGATGAGATGGCCGATGCGGTCGAGATTCCCTCCCGCACCGGCTACCTCGAGGTGCTGTACGGGCACGCTCCGCTTCTGGCAGAGCTCGGCGTCGGACATGTGAGACTGCATGGCGCACAAAGCGGCGATCAGGACTTTTTTGTCGTCGCCTGGGGCTTCTGCGAGGTCCTGCCTGACCGGGTCACCATCCTGGCGGCAAGTGCCGTCAGGCCGGACGAGTTGGACACCCAGGAGGCGGAGCGCGAGCTTGAGACCGGGCGCAAGATGTGGAATGAGGCCGGCGATGACCCAGGCAAGTACGAGCGCGCCAACGAGGTCATCCATGAGGCCGAGGCTAAGCTGGCCACCGTTCACGGCGGTAAGTTTTAAGCTTCTTCACCCGTGTGCGGAGGCGCTCCCGTTTCCGGCAACTGGCCGCTGCCCAAAGTGGCTGAAAGGCTACCGTTCCTGGTGCTATCCCGGCGGCTCTCCGCCGCCAGTGCCCCACGGTTCTCCGCCCTCCGGGGAGGTGGCGACCTCCTTTCCCCCTCTGTTCACCTGATTCGCCCTCTATCCCATCGGGTCCATGCGCGCCGTGGCTCTGGCCCGCTGACGGCCATGCCTTCCTTTGAGTAAACTTCGGGCTGAACTCAAAACCGGCAGATGATCAGGACACTGGAGTATCAGCGCGAACTCCGAGGAGAGGAGTATGCGGAAATGACTATTCACTATCGTCTGCACCGCAAATGTTGCGGATTGCCCATGTTGCTCCCAAAAGACACGCTTGAGCAGCCATTTGCCAATCCAGATGAGTCGCCCAACGACACTCTTGCGATAGGCGTTGCATGTCCTCGCTGCGGGAGTTTAGACACGTATTTTCTAAACGCCAAGTCTCCCGAATGGAACCCGAAAGACGGAGCGCAGGTATTGAGTAGCCGTCAGCAGGAGGTATTGCTCGTGGGGACTCTCGGATGCGATGGGAAAGACTGCAACACTCGGTTACCGCTCTTCGCATTCTGGAGCCCCGCCAGCACCACGGAGGAGCGAGGAGCCGATACTTTAGCTTGGAACTGGGATCACTTGCGCTGCCCGCAGGGACATTCAATTGGGCAACCTGCGGACTGGCCTTGAGCAGAGACGTAGACATTGAGGAACCGTGAAAGAAGTTTGGGAAACTCCGTTCGGCAATGCGACCCTAAAAATCAATCGGGCCGACAAACACATCAGTGATATCGGCGAGAGACTCTTTGCCTCTTCCCACACATACGGACCCAGCTTGCATGTGGACGGACAGACGGGGAAACATTTCATTCACTACGCCTTTACCGACAAAGAACTCAGATCCGATATTGCGCTTATGGTTGGGGACGCAATTCACAACATCAGAAGCGCGTTGGATTACGCTTGGATCAGCGCGCTCGAACGGCTCAATCCCGGCAGCATCAACGGATTCACGAAATTCCCCATCGACCCCAACGGGGATCGGAAGAAATACGAATCTACCTTGAAGGTTAAAATACCGGCAGCATCGTTCCCGTTTAGGTTTCTCGTTGAGCACGTGAAGCCATATA
>DASYYO010000203.1:0-14103 GCA_035933805.1 Acidobacteriaceae bacterium
CGAGATCATGCTGCGTGTGCAGCAGGCGGAGACGCCGGACGCGGCCCGTGCGGAGGGAATCAAAATCGCCCGCGAGATGCTGGCCGCCGCGCGGCCCATGATCCAGGGAGTGCAGGTGAGCGCTCCCGCGGGCCGCTATACCTCCGCGATTGAGATCCTGCAGATGGTGCTCCCCTCCAAAGCGGAGTCGCCGGTTGCAGCCGCCGCCTCATACAACACCGGGAGATAAGCGTTGGCAACCTTTGAAGAGTCTTTGAAGCAACTGGAACAGATCGTCGGACAGATGGAGCGGGGAGATCTGCCGCTGGAAGATTCGATCAAGATGTTTGAAGAAGGCATGCGCCTCTCCGCCCAGTGCAAGCAGGAGCTCGATGCTGCGGAAGGCAAGGTGCAAATCCTGATCAAGCAGCGCGACGGCAGCATGAAGCCTGAGCCGTTTCCTTCGAAATAGCCGCTGCTGCTTGTCTCATCCGCGATTTCGTCCCGCTCGTCCTGTGCCCTTTGGATCGGTTCCGCTCCAGCGGAGGCGTCCCCGCGTTTGGCAGGGCGGCTGGAGAATGGGACAATTTCCCTATGCTTAGATATTTTTCAGCGTCCGCAATTCTGTTGACCTCCGGGATGATGCTGATGGGAGAGCTCCATGCCCAGCAGGCTCCCACAGCGAACGCTCAGCAGTCCGCTTCCACCAAAACCAAGACCTCCTCTGCGGCCGCAACTCATCGAACGCCTGCGGCAAAGAGCCATAGCGCATTGGCTCTGACCACCCAAAAAGACAAAGCCAGCTATGCCATCGGAATGAGCATTGGGATGAACCTGCACCGGCAGTCGCTCGATGTTGACCCTGCCATTGTGGCGCGCGGACTGAAAGATGCGCTCGGGGGGACGAAGCCCCTCCTCACCGACGATGAAGCCAAGGCCGTTCTGACCGAATTGCAGATGCAGATGCGCCAGCAGGAGCAGCAAAAGCTTCTCGCGGCAGCTGACGTCAACAAGAAGGAAGGAGATGCCTTCCTGGCCGCCAATCGTGCGAAAGAGGGAGTCGTCGTCCTGCCCAGCGGCCTGCAGTACAAGATTCTGCAGCAGGGCACGGGGCCGAAGCCCACGATCAACGACGTTGTGGTGTGCAACTACCGTGGCACCCTCATCAACGGGAAAGAGTTTGACAGCTCGGCGAAGCACGGGCAGCCTGCGACGTTTCCGGTCGGGAGAGTGATCAAAGGCTGGACGGAGGCGCTCCAACTCATGCCCACCGGTTCGAAATGGGAGATCTATCTGCCTGCCGATCTCGCCTACGGCGGTCGCGGCGCGGGGCCGGACATTGGCCCCGAGGCGACTCTCATCTTCGATGTGGATCTGCTCGAGATCAAGCATCCGGACGCGGCGCCAGCTCAACCGGGAGAAGCAAGACCCATCGCACCGCCACAGACATTCCAGCCGACTCCGCAAACCCAGCCGACTCCGCAGAGCGAAGGCCAGCCCGCGGCTCAGCCAAACCGCACGAATCCTCCGCAGCCCACCACCAGACCGTCGAGCAACCCCTAAGGTCGACGAGTCTGGAGGAACGATCGCAGATCAGCGCTCGATCCCGCAACCTCGTAGCTTTTGCTCAACAAAGGCTACGAGGTCCTCTCCTATCTCACCGGGCGGAGAGATGAGGAATTGCGGCTTGCCGGCGATCAGCCGTGGCGAGACCCCTCTCCATTGCGGCGTCAGGTCCCGCGACGAACTCCGCAAAAGGATTGCGTCGGCCCGGTCCAGGAAGCGGAGCGCCGACTCCTTGAAATCTGCCGCTGAATGGTCGAGAACAGCCAGATAAAGATCCGGCTGGAGGAACTGCATCAGACTGTTGGATTCAAAGATGCTGTTCTCCGCCTCCGCTATCTCTTTGCGGATTCTGGGCATGGCTTCTGCCAGATGACCGACGCGCGTACGCACCCAATACGACTTGCGGGCCCCGGCGGCGAGAAAGCGTGCGCTGTCTGTGCCGCTCGCCGGATCGTACTCGGCGCTGATCGCGAGGGCGTGATCCGGCGTCTGGCAATCGCAGGGATCGCCATTTGCGCTGCAAAAGCCGTGTCCGAACTGAGTGATCTTGAAGGCGGTCCAGTGCCGCTCCGGCAGCCGGGCGATCAGACTGGCAACCGCCGAAGTCTTGCCTACGCTTCTCGAGTGGCCGCCCACAACAACGACGGACATTTACTCATCTCCCGGGGCATCGTGCGGCGCGGACGAACGCCCGCCTGGCTTAGAGGAGCGAGTCAGCCGCCCCAACGCCCCCAACTGCCGCAGATAACGCTTGACCGGCTGCGCTGGCGTTCCCCAGAAGAGAACTCCGGGGCCCTTCAGGGTTTTGTGCGGTAGAACTCCTCCCTGCCCCCCGAGTATGACGCCTTCGCCGATGAATGCATGATCTCCGATCCCCACCTGGCCGCCCAGGATGGCATTGTCTCCAACGCCGCTCGATCCGGAGATCCCCGTCTGCGCGGCAATCACCGCATTTCGCCCGATCCGAACGTTATGGCCGATGTGGACGAGATTGTCGATCTTCGCTCCGCGGGCGATGCGGGTCTCCTCGAGTGCGCCTCGATCGATGGTCGTGTTGGCCCCGATCTCGACGTCATCTTCGATGATCAGCTTTCCCTGTTGAGGAAACTGGATATATTCACCGGTCGCCTGGTCGCGTACGTAGCCGAAGCCATCCCCACCGAGGACTGCCCCCGCATGCACAATCACCCGGTCGCCAAGGGTCGTTCCGGGATAGATCACGACCCGAGGGTAAAGATGGCACCGGCTTCCGATGATCACGCCTTTGCCCACCACCGCCCCGCTTCCGATGACACTCCCCTGCCCAATCGATGCCTGCTCCTCAAGGACGGCGCAGGGTCCGATGGAGGCATCTTCAGCGATCCGCACCCCGGAGCCGACAACAGCGGTTGGATGAATGTCAGGCGCACGTCCCGGGGTCGCCAGCGGACCGGCGAGCAGCCTGGCGGCGCGGGCAAAGGCAAGCCGTGGCTGGGCGCAGATCAGCACCGGTTTCCGTCCTTTGCCGGCGTACTGCGCAAAGCTCTCCGTGCCCACATCAGGTGACGCCAGAATGGCAGCGGCGGGGCTGGCAAGCGCCGCCGTCATAGAGGCCGGATCCTCCGCAAAGACCAGCGTGCGCGGGCCGGCCTGTCCGATACTCGAGACGCTTGCGATCACCGGATCCGGCTGAAGATCCAAAGCAGTTGCGGCGCGCGATCGATCGCTCCCCGCAGCTTGTCCATTGTAAGACCCCGCCGTCTCATTCCGGACTTCAATTCCAAGCATCGCCGCCAGTTCGGTGAGCGCAATCATGACCGCCTCGATGGAGTATCTGGATCAAGTGTAGACCGGCGAATCCCCCTCCGGGCGCGTCTTCCATCGACGGTGGACCCAAAGCCATTGATCCGGGTAGCGGCGAATGTAGGATTCGATCACCCGGGTGAAGAGGGCCGTATTCGCCGTCACATCGGCCTCCAGATCTCCTGTCGACTGAAGCGGAATGGGGGGTCCGAAGCGCAGGACATATTGACTGCTCTCTTCCTCCCACAACAGAAAACCAGGCAAGACCCGGGCGCCCGTTTTCATGGCAACGCGCGCCAACCCCGAACCGGTACAGGCCAGCCGGCCAAAGAATTCCACGAAGACACCCTGGGGCGGCGTCATGTTCGTATCCATGAGGATGCCGACGGACTCGCCGCGCCGCATCGCCGCCAGCAGGCCCCGCGCGAAATCGTCCTTATGCAGCACCTGGTTGCCGTGGAGACAGCGGATCCTGTTGACGAACTCATCGATCAGAGGATTATCGAGGCGCCGGATGACAAGGCTCATGGGATAGCCCATCAGCGAGTGGTAGAAGCTGGAAAGCTCCCAGGCGCCCAGATGAGCCGTCAGGATCAGCACTCCCCGGCCCTCATCGCGCGCAGCCAGATAATGCTCGAGCCCCTCATATCGGACAAAACGGCGCGCCCGCTCGGGGCTATAGCGGGGCATCTGGCAGAACTCCGCCAGGTGCCAGCCGAGATTGCGGTAGACCTTGCGGAGAATCCGCTCTCTCTCCGCCTGGATCTTTTCCGGAAAGGCCAATTCGAGATTTCGGGATCCTGTACGGCGAAGCCTCGCGGCCAGGAGCAGAGCGGCAAAGCCGATCGAGGCTCCGATTCTCCTCGACCACGACCGGGGCAGCGACCCGAGGAACCTTACGAGAGTCCATACAAGCAGGAATTCGATTCTTCTATGCATCCGCCAGCCAGGCCCTCACGGCTCCTCGATCCGCAGAGATTCCGCTGCTCCGGAGCAGGAGATCAACCGCCTGGCTGAAGAAGCGAACCCGTCCATCCTCGTCCCTCTCCTCAGCATGCCAAACTCATTCCCTGGGCAGCCTGCCTCTTCCAGGCTCAGCCATGCGAACTTCCTCCGGAAAACACGCGAAATTCCCCGCAGGCGGCGGTCGCCGGATGACGTTGATTATTTCTGAGAATGCAATAAATCAGCGGGCTCGGCAACTACGGGAGGAAGGGACTTCTGAGTAGACAAGGAGCGTGGGGCCTGGGAAGACCCCTCGCTCGCCGTTGGGCCCGGTTACTGTACCGCGGTAAAGTACTTCGCCACGGTACGAACGAAGGGCCGAGCCTCGCTAGGCACGGCGACCTGACCTTTCAAAAGCTGCTCAAAGGGATAGGAGTTGCCATAGAACAGCCGGGTCGCATCCACGTTCTGGTCCACCACGGCTCCGTTTAGATCGATCCCGGCAAAAAGCCCTTTTGAGCGGGCATAGGTGAGCAGTTCAGCGCCCATCTTCCAATCGGTCCCGGCCTGGGCATCCCGGCCGACCGGACCTGCGGTCGCCGAGGCATCGCCCCCGATCTTGAACTTATTCTTCAGCAGATCCTGAAATCCTCGATCGTTGACGGCAACCATCACCAGATCTGTCGCCTGCGCTCCAAGCTGAAAGCCAAAGCTGCCGCCGGCAATCCGAATGAACGCCGGAGCGCTCCAGCCATGAGGCGTGCGGCAGGTTACGACACCCTGGCCATATTCTGCCCCTACCAGGAAGGCACCCTTCTTCACCGATGGAAAGACGCCCACGCATTTGGCGGATTGCATGATCATGTTGGGAATCGCTTTGTCAGGAGTGGCCTCAATCTGCGTCAAAATCTGACGTGCAGCCTCCAGCCGGTTCGTAATCGTGGTTTTGTCGTCGGCCGCAGATGCGGAAAGCGCGGACAGGGACATTCCAGCCGCACACAGAACTGCAATCCATCTCTTCATTCTCGAAATTCTCCCAGTGGAACGCGGTTCCACGCCTTTCTTGCATACCCAGCGGATGTCGCCCCTGGGCACACTCAAGCTATCAGATGCTTGGAATTGAGGTAAATGTGGCACTCCTGCATCCGGGAAGTACCGGGTGCAGGAGTGCGGGGGGAGGGGGAAAGTCGAATTTTGGGGGAGGACTAAACCCAGAATGCTGGAGGAGGTGCTTGAAAAAGAGGGGGCTGGTGATTGCGCTCACGCGCTTTCATAAGCCCCGTTCCCCAGATCTGCGTTGTTTCTAATGGTTACTTTGGCGCAGGGTGAGGTTACTTCACAAGATAACCGAGGTTGCTGCACGATCGTAACTAGGACTCCTCAAACGCCTGATCAGGGCTTTTGGTGACCACCCCATGCGTGATGGCGTAAATGGAAAGGGCAATGCGGTTCTCAACCCCGACCTTCCGCATCAGCTTGGCGACGTGGGCCTTGACCGTGCGCTCCTCGATGCCCAGCGTCCTCGCGATCTCGCGGTTGGAGCGCGCGGCCACCAGCAGCTTGAGAACCTCCCGCTCGCGCACTGTAAACGAGACGGGGCTCTGGACCGATGGGCGAGCCGCCGGACGGGTGACCCGGTCGACGAAGAGCGAGAGGACCCGCCGGGGAGCCCAGATGGAGCCTTGGCTCACAATCTCCACCGCCTGCTCCACCTGGTGCGGGCTGGCGCTGGTCTCGAGATAAGCCTTTGCGCCTGCTCCGATCGACGCCAGGATTACCTCATCGTCAGCCTCCGGTCCCATCACAATCAATCGCAGATCCGGACGCACGCTTCGAATCGTGCCCAGTAGGGCCGGAGTAAGCCGGTCTCCATGGAGCCCGACCAGCGCCAGCTTGAACTCGCGATCCGCCAGGAGCTGGGGAAGGTCTACCAGCACGAATTGAATACGCGGATGATCTTGAAAGAGAGAGACGAAGCCGTGTACGCGAATTGGCTCAGACTCAAGGAGCGCCACTCGCAGGCGGATCGGCATTTTAGCGACGGAGGCCATCAAAGCTTGGGCAAAACTATCCCTTGCTGGTTCTGATACTTGCCCTTGCGATCAGCATAGCTCGTTTCGCACGGCTCATCGGAGCGAAAGAAGAGAATCTGGCAAAGCCCCTCGTTGGCATAGACCTTGGCCGGCAGCGGCGTCGTGTTGGAGATCTCCAGAGTGACAAATCCCTCCCATTCCGGTTCAAACGGGGTGACGTTTACGATGATGCCACAGCGCGCGTAGGTTGACTTGCCGACACAAATGGTCAGGACATCGCGAGGAATCCTGAAATACTCGATGGATCTTGCGAGGGCAAAAGAATTAGGCGGGATAATCACCGATTCTGCCGTTACGTTTACGAATGAGCGCTCATCGAAGTTTTTGGGATCAATGATGGTGCTGTTGACGTTGGTAAAAATCTTGAATTCGTCGGATACCCGGAGATCGTACCCGTAGGAGGAGAGCCCATAAGAGATGACGCCTTCGCGCACCTGCTTCTCGCTAAACGGGCTGATCATTCCGCGGATGGACTGCTCCCGAATCCAACGGTCGGACTGAATGGACATGCAACTCCTTTATTGATGCCGGCCCGCAGCACAGAGCCGGCTCCCGCAGGTTGAGGAAATGTTTTGCTCGAAAATTGCATCTTACGGGACGCCGGTTTTATTGACAATCCTGGGCAGGCTCCCTAGGATCGACGTGTAACTCCGGCCATTAGAATCAGATATCGATCGATCGGGGTGCCGCATTGATAAAACAAGACATCATCCATCACGTAATCGAGAAGACCGGCCTGCCGCGGAACAAGGCGGAAGCAGCCGTCGACACGGTGTTTGAGAGCCTGAAGAGGGCTCTTGCGGGAGGCGACAGGATCGAGCTCCGCGGATTTGGGGTCTTCAATGTGCGCCCGCGGAAGACAGGAATCGGCCGCAATCCGCGCACCGGAGCCGAGGTTACGATCACGCCTGGGAAGGCGGTGCGCTTCAAGCCGGGCAAAGAGCTGCATCTTCTGGATTCCTAATCTTCTCTAGCGGCCTCCGCGAAGAGCCCAGTCCCGCGAGAAGGGGACGATTTTCTGTGTCCTTGGCCCGGGGAGTGCATCAGGCTCTGACCACCCTGCGGCCGCAAACGAAACCTTGCTAGAACTCACCGATCGAAGACTCCATGGCCACTCCCGCGATGGAGGGAGACCGGCTCGCACCGAATCCCTCCGCAGGCAAACTCGCTGCCGTTCTGATTGGCGCGCTGCGGCGCGCCTGGCTGCCGCTGCTCCTGTTCAGCGTCAGCGTCCTCACGACGGCTGGATCCGGCGCCCGGTTTGTGCACGATTTTCGCTTCGGCCTGCGGCCTCTGGCGAGCGAGAGCGATTTTCTTCCCCTGGCGTGGATCTGGCATCATCCGAACGAACTTTGGAGCGGCTGGTCTTTTTCCCTGGCCCTGCTGGGCATCCTGCTGGCGCATGAGGCCGGACATCTCATCGCCTGCCGGAAGCACGGCATTCGCGCCTCGTGGCCCTACGTGCTGCCTGCCCCTACTTTGAGCGGAACGGCCGGAGCCGTGATCCGCATCGGTTCCCGTATCCCGTCCCGCAGGGCATTGATCGAGGTGGGAGTCGCCGGGCCCCTCGCGGGGTATCTCGTCGCAGTTCCTGTGTGCATTCTGGGCTTGCTGCGCTCAGTACCGGTCCCTGCGGGATCGCCGCCGGCCCTCCTCCAGTTCCATCAGCCTTGGACAATCGTGCTGTTGGACCGCCTGCTCGCTCCGGCCGCGGCAGTTCCTTCCCTGGAGAATCTGCTTCCCCACCCTCTTCTGCTCGCCGGCTGGATAGGCTTTTTCATCACCTCACTCAATCTGATTCCTGCCGGGCAGCTCGACGGCGGACACATCCTTTATGCAATCTCCCCCCGCTGGCATCGAGTGGCCACCTTTGCGGTTCCTGCGCTCCTGCTTGGAATGGGCCTGGCGCTCTGGACCGGATGGCTCCTGTGGGGCGCGATTCTGCTGCTCCCCGTCATGCGCCATCCCCGGGTCCCGGAGTTCCCCTTGCTGCCCGCCACGCACAGTTGGCTGGGCTGGATCGCGCTCGCCCTGCTGGCGCTCACGTTTGTGCCGGCGCCATTTGCGGGAACAGGGTTGATCGAACTGCTGCGATAGTTCACCCCCGTCCGCCCTGCCTACATCAGGTTGACCGGGTCTACATCCACCACGAGATTGCGGCGCGGAATGCCCAGCGCTTCGGCCTGAGCGATGGCGGTGCGCAGCGCCTGCGCCAATGCCTGCCGCAACTCCGCTTTCAGCAACAGGTGGAAGCGGTAGGTTCTCTTGATCCGCGCGATCGGAGCCGCCGCCGGGCCGAGGACGCGCACTCCCTCCAGCGGCATCCCGGTAAGAGCCTTGCCCAGATCGACGGCCCAGGCCGCAGCCTCTTCCATCTTCTGGCTATGAATCAGAAGGTTCGCCAGAACCGCGAACGGCGGATAGCGCATCCACTTCCTGTACTGCAGCTCCCGCCGCACGAAGCCCTGAAAATCATGCTGCGCAGCGCACTGAACGGCATAATGCTCAGGATGGTAGGTCTGCACCAGAACCTGGCCGGGGAGCGCTCCGCGTCCGGCGCGGCCGGAGACCTGGGTGAGAAGCTGGAAGACCCGCTCCGCTGCCCGGAAATCCGGCAACCCCAAAGCATAATCCGCGCCGGCCACCCCAACCAGCGTGACGCCGTGAATGTCGTGGCCTTTGGCGATCATCTGGGTGCCGACCAGCAGATTGATCTCTCCGCTGTGCAACTGCGCCAAAAGCCGCTCCATATCGTGCCGGTTGCGCACCGTATCCCGGTCCATCCGTCCGATGCGCGCGCCGGGAAAGAGTTCCTGGAGCCGCTCCTCCCCTTGCTGAGAACCTGCACCCAGGTAAAAAAGATGTTCGCTGTCACACTCCGGACAGCGATTGGGCACGGTTCTTATATAACCGCAGTAGTGGCATTTCAAGCGCTGTCCCGAGGGGTTCGGGGGCGCGCCCTGGCCGCCCTGCGGGGCGATCGCCCTGTGATAGGTCAGGGCAATCGCGCAATTCTCGCATTGCAGCTTCTCTCCACAGGCCCGGCAGAGCACCGCGAAGGAGTAGCCGCGGCGGTTGAGCAGAATGATGGCCTGCTCTCCGCGCTCGAGCGTGGCCTGCGTCTCCTCGGCGAGCGCACGGGAAAAGATCCGCTCCTGCCCCGTCTCCTGAAACTCGCGCCGCATGTCCACGAGATCGATCACCGGAAGCGGCCGCTGCTGCACCCGCTCTTTCAATTCGATCAGCCGGTACTTCTTCTTCTCCGCGTTGTACCAGGATTCGAGCGACGGGGTCGCCGACCCCAGCACGACAGTGGCGCGGTTGATCTTGGCCCGCATCACGGCAACATCGCGGCCATGATACCTGGGAACCTCCTCCTGTTTGTAGGATGAGTCATGCTCTTCGTCCACGATGAGCAGCCCGAGATTTTCAACTGGCGCAAAGATGGCTGAGCGGGTTCCCACAACGATGCGAGCTTCTCCCCGGCGGATGCGCCGCCACTGTTCAGCGCGCTCATCGGGCGTGAGCTGAGAATGCAGGAGTGCGACATCTCCGCCAAAGGCGGCATAGAGCTGTCCCGCCATTGCCGGCGTGAGACCGATCTCCGGAACTAGCAGGATGGCTCCAAGACCTAGCTGCGAAGCCTTCTGCATCGCGGCGAGATAAACCGCCGTCTTGCCTGATCCAGTCACGCCGTGCAACAGGCAGGCGGCGAAATCGCTCTCCAGCGTGGAGAGGATGGTCGCAAGCGCGTGCTCTTGCGCCTGGCTGAGCGTGTGTTTGAGAGTGGCCGCGTGGGCAGCGCCGGAGATGCCCGAGAGATGGAATGCAGCGGGCCGGTCTTCCAAATTCACCAGTCCCCGCTTGACCAGAGTGGCCAGTGTGGAAGAAGGAACCTGAAGACGCCGCAGGTCGGGGAGCGCCATGCTGCCGCCGGCGCCGGCGAGCTCCGCGAGAATCGTCAGTTGATTTTCATTGAGCCTGGGCGGCCGCGCGTCCGCGACCAGCACGGCATAGCGGAGCAGACGGCGCGCGTCTCGCGGCTCGGCTTCGCTCTCCGAGGCCAGCCACTTCTTGCGCACCATGTTTGCCAGCAGTTCGCCGGTCACACCCGTGGCGCGCCGCAGGACGGTGCGGCTGGAAGATTCGCCGTCCGAGAGATAGTTCAAGACTGTGTACTCGGCGTCCTGGTCTTCCGGACTGCGGCGCGAACGGCGGGACGATCCCTGCTCCGCTCCCGCAAACAGGACTGCGCGGCCGGTTTCCGTGATCCGGTAAAGAACCTTGCGCCGCACCTCGGCCATGAGGGGCAGCATGGTTCGCAACACCTCGCCCAGCGGAGCAAAATAATATTGCGCGATCCACCTTGCCAGCTCCATGAGCTCGGCCGTCAGGATCGGCTCCCGATCCAGAACAGCATCCACCGGCTTGGCCTCGACCGGAGGGGGCTCGTCATGCAGGCGAGTCACTATACCGACGAGCTTCGTGTTGCGGAAAGAGACGACGACGCGGCCGCCCACCGGAGGGTCGTTCTCCTCCATGCCCACGGAAGGCGCCCCCTCCGGAGAGAGGCCCAGTTCGGCCGGCTCCGGCCCCCTCAATCGGTAGGTGAAGGTCCGGTCCAGCGGCACCGGAAGGGCAACGTCGCAAAAAGTAGGCATAGAGAGATGCGCTGGGCCTATTCACCGTCAGGCAATCAGAGGATCGAAACCGGAGCGGCTTCGGCGAATGCCGGTCGAACAGCGGTTCCGGAAAGTGCCCTCTGAAGAGTAAATGCTGTTCTCCCTCATTGGACAAGGAACGGATATGTTCCTTCCCGGCAGGAGACTTTATCCGCCGCCGGGCGCAATCCCCAGCTCGGTCATCGCCAACTGCAGGTCGCGCCACGCTTCCTTCTTCTGCCGCGGGTCGCGCAGCAGATACGCCGGATGGTAGGTGACGATGAGCCTGGCCCCGCGGCACGGATGCACCCGGCCCCGCAGCGCGCTCAAAGGCGATTTCACTCCGAGGAGGTAAAGCGCCGCGGTTGCGCCAAGAGCAACCACCACCTGGGGCCGAATGACGTCCATCTGCTGAAAGAGGAAAGGAGAGCAGGTATGCGCTTCTTCCGGCTCGGGAACACGGTTTTGCGGCGGCCTGCACTTCACGATATTGGCGATATAGACCTGCTCACGCTTCAATCCCATCGCCGCGATCATGTTGTTGAGGAGTTGGCCTGCCCGGCCGACGAAAGGCAGGCCCTGGGCGTCTTCGTCGGCGCCGGGACCCTCGCCGACAAACATCAGGCGGGCATTGGGGTCGCCATCGCCGAAGACGATCTTGTTGCGGCCCTTCGCCAAAGCGCATCGGGTACACTCCCCGATCTCCCCTTGGATGACCTGAAGCGCCTCGGCGCGGTTTTCCGGAGCAATCAATAAGCTCTGCGGAGGCTGGCTGGGAAAGGGAGTGCGTGGCGGAATGATTTGCTCCTCTTGCTCTGGTATCGCGGATGCGGCGTCCGTCAAAGAAATCGCGCCGAACGGTTCGCCTTCTTCAGCAACCTGTCCGCCGCCGCGCCGGTAAAGATCAAAGATGCCCAGATCGCGGAGATATGCCAGATGCGCGGCGATGGATTGTTGCAGTTGGCGATCGAGAGGCATATCCATCCAAATTTCCGGAAGCTGAGGCGCAGACTCGCTCCAGGGGAGCCCGCCGCCAGGTTCTCCTGCGGCTGGTCTCGCCGGAATAAAGTTCCTGCGAGCTAATGCTGGTTAAGAGGCTTCGATCGGACGGGACGCGCTCTTCGAGGTCAGCCCTGTCTCTGCCAGAAGCGATTCAGGACGGCGCAAGGCCATGACTTCCTCCAGGATGCGCACTGCCAACTCGCGCTTGCTCATCTCCGGCAGATCGATCGCAGTGGACGGCGTGAGGAAAGTGGCGGCATTGCGATCGGAATCGAACCCCAGGCCAGGCCGCGACACATCGTTCAATACGATGGCGTCCACCCCCTTGCGCAGGAGCTTGTCTCGTCCGTGTTCGAGGGGATTCTCCGTCTCGGCGGCAAAGCCTATGACCAGGGTTCCCGGCCGTTTTCTGGCTGTCACCTCCCGGAGGATGTCTTCTGTTGGTTCAAACTCGAGGGTGATCGGACCGGACCGTTTGAGTTTCTGCTCCGCCTGCGCCCGCGGACGATAGTCCGCGACCGCGGCGGCCTTGATCACAATGGTCGCCTGATCGAGCCGGCTGAGCACCGCCTCGCGCATCTCGCTGGCAGTACCCACTCGCACCACCTCGCAGTTCGCAGGGGCGCGCAAGGATGTCTGGCCGGTAATCAGGATGACCCGGGCTCCGCGGCTCTCCGCAGCTTCCGCCACGGCGTAGCCCATTTTGCCGCTGGAGCGATTGCCGATAAAGCGCACCGGGTCGATCGGCTCCCGGGTTCCGCCTGCCGTCACGAGAACCACCTCGCCGGACAGTTGGTTGCTGCGTTGGAGTTGCTCAAGTACCGCCTGGACAATCACATCCGGCTCAGCCAGACGGCCTCCGCCGGTCATTCCACAAGCCAGGTAGCCGCTTCCCGGAGGAACGATTTTGACGCCACGGTTTTCCAGGGTCTCAATGTTCGCTTGTGTGGCGGGATGCTCCCACATCTTGACATTCATCGCCGGGGCAAGAATGACCGGCACCGTGGTCGCGAGATACAGTGTGGACAAAAAGTCGCTCGCCAGACCATGGGCAAAGTTCGCGATCATGTTGGCCGTCGCCGGCGCAACCACCAGCACGTCTGTCGATTGAGCTTCCCCGATGTGCTCGATTGCAGAGTCCAGATCGCTCTCTTCGCGGTTCTCCTGCTCCCCGCCGGCGGCGTTCGGGGCAGGCCAGAGGCCGGTGATGACCTTGTGTCCGGTCAGCGCCGCGAAGGTCAGCGGCGTGATGAACTGCTGCGCCGCCTGTGTCATGACAACGTGAACGTCAAGCGCCTGCCGCTGCAAAGCCCGCACCAGTTCAGCTGCCTTGTATGCCGCAACGCCGCCGCAGACACCGACCGTCACTTTCATAGGAATGATTGTACCCCTGGGCGGCGAGCGCCAGAGAGGCAGCGCACCGCGGAAAACCGGGCATGGACTGTGGGTTTCTCCTCTGGCCTGAGGAGTACCGGGGAGCGGAGTTCCCTCATATCGCCGGGGAACGAAACCGATTTCCTGGTCTCTACATCTATTCCGCCATGTTAAATTTCAGTTAATATCTTCACACTCGTTCCAGAGTGGACTGTTTCGTGCTCTGTGCGACTGTTCCAGCGAAACGGACAGGCCTTGCGCCCTGTTTTCTTCCGTTTGCCAGAGAGCGCATAGGCCGGCAGCAAGTCCGCACTTCGAATCGGTGGAAGGCGTGAGATCTCCCCCGTCAGTCAATTCTGTTTGAAAGGGAGCATTTGCCCTGACTCGTATATCTTTTCACCAGAAACTTGAGAATCTGCGTGGCCGCCTGCTCACAATGGCCGGTCTTGCCGAGCAGACCTTGCGCTTCGCCATGGACGCACAATTCGGCGGCGAGCCTGCAGCCTGCTCCAAGGTCCGCCACAACGAGGAGATGATCAATCGCTCGGAGCGTGAGATTGACCAGATGGCGCTTGATCTGCTTGCCATGGAACAGCCGATGGCCGGAGATCTGCGCTTTATTCTCGCCGCCATCAAGATCAATTCGGACCTGGAGCGCGTCGGCGATCAGTCCATGGCCATCGCGCTGCTCTCCGAGGAAC
>DASYYO010000207.1:0-4142 GCA_035933805.1 Acidobacteriaceae bacterium
TTCGTCGTCACCCCTCCAACCTGTGTCTGCACCCGCCGGTTCAGGGCGTCATAAAGATACCCATTGCCATTGAACCCGATCAGATTCCCTTCCGCATCATACGCATACTGATCGCCCCGGCGACCCACTTCTCCTTCTGCAGCCACGGGAGAGGGTGCCCCGCGTTCGTCCGCCGCTGGCGGGCGTACGTGGGTCGATTCAGGATAGCTTCCGATGTCCTGTCCAACCTAACTCACTCTCACCGCGCCCTAATCTCCGGAACAGTATCGCCGATAACTCGACCAGTGCCAGCCCTACGCGCACATTCACCCCAACTCGTCGCTCAGCAAGTATTCGAATCGGAAGACTTTTTGGTATGCCCGCTTTTCGCCGTTGGCGTCAGAGGGAGACCTGGGCCACCCGCCCCAGTCGCGGAGAGGCTCAGTCTCGGCCCAACTCTCTTTCTTATTCTGAGCGAACCGCACCCAGACCACCTACTCCGGAATCATCCCGATCGTCTTCAGCCACGTCTCTACCAACTGAGGCCATTCGGTGATCGGAAACTTAGTGCGCCGCAGCCCAAACGCATGCCCGCCCTGCGCATATAGATGCATCTCCACCGGAACCCCAGCCTCCTTCAGCGCAATGTAGTAGGCCAGCGAATCGTCTACGTTGTCCACATGGTCATCCTCAGCCTGCAGCAAAAACGTAGGCGGCGTCCGGCTGGTGACGGGGAGTTCGGGGTTCAACGCAAGATGTTTATCGGCAGTCGCCGGATGAGGAACCACAAACTTTTTGGCGCCTTGCCTGGCATCCCATTCCGCCGCCGAAAGCGACAGATGCCCCGGATAGATAGGCACCGCAAAGTCCGGCCGGCAGCTCTCTTTGTCGGCCGCATCGACAGCCGGATACAAGCGCTTCGCGAAATGCGTGCTGATCGCTGCCGACAGATGCCCGCCTGACGAAAACCCGAGCACTCCAATCTTGTGCGGATCAATGTGCCACTCCGCGGCATGAAGGCGCACCAGGCCCATCGTCCTCTGCGCATCTTCCAGCGCCATCGGTGATTCCGGATATGGCCCCGATTTGGGATACGGCCCTACATCCGTCACGCGATATTTCAACAACACACACGTGATCCCTTTCGGCGTCAGCCAGTCACAGACCTCCGAGCCTTCAAGATCGATGGCCAGAACCTGATAGCCGCCACCGGGAAACACGACCACTGCGGCGCCCGTATTCTTTCCATTCGGCGAATAGACCGTCAGCGTAGGCCGCGTCACGTTGCTCACACCAATCGCCGGCCTGCCGCCGGGAAGAAAGTCTTTCCCCGACATCTCGGCGTACTCTGGTCCCGCGACAGGCTGCGGATCGGGCGCCGCCCCCGGCCATATCGGTATCTGCGTATGTCCTGATGATGGCTGCCACACAAGCTTCTGCGCACTCAGGCTGCCAAACGCAAACACAACACAGAGAGCAAAGATCAAAGGCTTCATCACCGTTCCCACTGTCTTTCGGTCAATTCGCAGCGTGCTGCCATCGGCGCCTACGGAGTCGGACGGAGCACGTCCAGAATGCACCACTTCCGTCGAGTCACCGTCGCCATTTCTCCGGAGAGGAAGGCCCGGTGAGGATGGATTTAAGCTGGACAGAACATCGGAGGCTACCCTAAATCATCCCACGTACGCCTGCGCGAATCGCGTTATGTTGCGAACTTGGCGCACCCTTTCCGAATCGGTTGCAGAGGGAGACCGGGGCTAGCCGCCCAGAGAGACTCCGTAGGCTTCTTCCAGCGGTGATCTTTGGGCGAACGGCTCCGCTCTGGACACCGGCGCGTTCCGGTCGTTAAGATGCCCCCGTATGCCGATGAATCGCCGTGATCTTCTGCGTGGAGGCGCTCTTGCCGCCGCCGCGTGCGCCCGGCCCTCCGCCGCCCGGGCCTTCCCTGATGCCTCGTCCGCTGCGCCGCAGCCCTCCCCCGTTCAGCTCGGGGTGGCCAGCTATTCCTTCCGCAACTTTGACCGCGCCCATGTGATTCAGTTCATGAAAGAGCTGCGGACGCCCTATCTCAATTGCAAAGACGTCAAGGACCATCTGCCGATGACGCCTCCGGAGGCGACGCTCGAAGCGGTCCGCGATTACCATGCGGCGGGCATCCAGTTGACGGCGGCCGGCACGATCTACTTCCCCAAAGACGAAGACGACGACATCCGGCAGAAATTCGAGTACTGCAAGCGCGCCGGGGTGGGTGTGATCGTCGCCGGCGACCCCGCGCCCGGCACCCTGCCCCGCATCGAGAAGTTCGTCAAGGAATATGACATCCGGTTTGCCATCCACAACCATGGTCCCGAGGACAAGGTATGGCCCTCGCCCCTCGACGTGCTGAAGGCCGTCAAGGATATGGACCCGCGGATGGGCTCGTGCATGGATGTCGGGCACGCATCGCGCGCGGGAACCGATGTCGTCGAGGCCATCCACGAGGTGGGGCCGCGTCTCTTCGACATGCACATCAAAGACCTCACCAGCTTTTCCAGTAAAGACAGCCAGGTTGCGGTGGGCGACGGCATCATGCCGGTGCGGGGAATCTTCGAGGCGCTGATTGCGATCGGCTACAAGGGCAAAGTGGATCTCGAATACGAGGTCCACGGAGACGACCCGATGCCCGGGATGATCAAGAGCTTTGCCTACATGCGCGGCGTGCTCGCCGGGATGGGCTACAAGGCCTAGCCCGCGCCCAGGCCCGCACCTGGCCCGCGCTCCGGGAGCTGTGCGACGATGTCTTTCAGGACAGGCGCTCTCGCGATTCGCTCTAGAATGAAAGATCTCCGGAGAGCCTGAACTGCGAGACTGGATCTGAGCGACTCGACACAGCGCATGGGAAGCGCGCCGCGGGCGGCGGACCTGCCGCGCGTCTTCGGCCTGTCGCACGCAACCGCCATTGTCGTCGGCACCATCATCGGCAGCGGCATCTTTCTTGTGCCGCAGGAGATGATCCGGGCCGCCGGTTCGAGCTGGTCGGTCTACCTGGCCTGGATCTCCGGCGGCCTGCTCACCCTCTTCGGCGCGATGACCTACGCCGAGCTTGCCGGCATGATGCCGGAGGCGGGCGGCGAGTACGTCTTCCTGCGCAACGCGTACGGCAATCTTCCGGCCTTCTTCTACATGTGGACGTGGTTCGCGGTGGCCAAGCCCGCCTCCATCGCCACGATCACCAGCGGCCTGGCGCGCACCCTGGGCATCTTTCCCTCGCTGGGCTGGCTCGATACGGTCTGGATCGCGAGTCCGCTCGAGGTGCGCTGGTCGCAGGTCTTTGCCATCGCCGCCACATGGCTGATGACGGGACTCAACTATCTGGGCACGAAGAAGGCCGGCAACTTTCAGCTGATCTTTACCTGGCTGAAGGTGCTGCTGGTGCTGGTGATTGCCGCCTTCTGCTTCGCCAGTCCCCTGGGCCGCGCGTCCAACTTCCGCACGAGCTTTTCCGGAGCTCAGGGAGGAGCTGCCGGCTTCATGGTGGCGCTGATTGCCGCGCTGTGGGCTTACGACGGGTGGAATGATCTCACCATGGTCTCGGGTGAAGTGAAGCGCCCGGGGCGCACTCTGCCCATTGCGCTCATCGGCGGAGTGGGCATCGTGGGAGCGCTCTACATGGTGACCAATGCGGCCATCCAGTACATTCTTCCCGCCGGCGCAATCGCCCTCTCACCTCGTCCCGCGGTGGCGGCGATGACCTCCGTCTCCGGGCGCTGGGGAGGCGGCCTGGTCTCCGCGGCCATGGCGCTCAGCATTCTGGTCACGCTCAACGGAACCATCCTCTCCGGAGCGCGGGCGCCCTTCGCCGCTGCCCGCGATGGACTCTTCCTCGCCCGGCTGGCGCGCATTCATCCGCGCTTTCAGAGCCCTTCGGCTTCGCTCCTGGCGCAGGCGTGGCTGAGTACCGCGCTGCTGCTTCTGGTGGGAAGATTCCAACAGCTCTTCGAACTTGCCATCTTTGCCGAGTGGCTCTTCTACATGCTCACGGCGAGCACGATCTTCGTCTACCGCCGCCGGCAGCCGGACGCTCACCGGCCCTTCCGGACCTGGGGATATCCAGTTGTACCGGCCATCTTCCTTTTGGCCTCGGCCGCGCTGCTCTACTCCTCGTTCGTCAACAACCTGAAGAG
>DASYYO010000284.1:0-1959 GCA_035933805.1 Acidobacteriaceae bacterium
GATTCCGCCTCCCAGGGGAAATCCGGTACCGAATTGCCTGAAAGAGTTATCAAAGTAACCCGTTCGGAGGTTATCAGCGTGGGAGTAACGCTTCTTAAGTTGGATTTATCAATCCCCTGAGCAGGTCTAAGTTTGAGTTCACCGTGAAGACTGCAGATCACGCAGTCTCTACGAAGTTTCGTTGACGGTCGTGAGATGGCCGGGCTGAAGGCGCCGTCGTGAAATTGGCAACTTCCCCTATCCCCTCAACGCGCTGCAATGGACGGGAGGGCCGTGATCCATGGGATTGTATTGGACGGGCACCGGGTTCAAAGAGAGTGAGGTGCTAATGCCTTCGCCTCCTTCGGACTCATCCACTCCGGAGTCGCAGCAGGCGGCGACGATCGCAGATACGCCTGAACAGACCTCTACATGGGAACCCGCGGCGAGAAAACTGCTCAGTACGCAATTCGAGGTGCAAAGGAACATGGCCCCAGACGCAGGGAATCGTTTACTTCCGCAATCAGGAGCAAAGGATGCGGAGGGCGGGAAGAAAACGGAAGGCCGCAGTCTGGAGCGCTACGATCCGGCTCTGGGCCTCTGGGTTCGTGCCGAGGAAGAAGCTCCTCTCTCGTTCCCGGAAGCGGAAGCTCCAACGGAATCGAAACCCGCAGCGCCGCCTGCCGCGATTACAGCCGATCCGCCTGCGCAGAAGACAGCTCGTGAAAACGGCTCTCTATTCAAGTGGACTTCCTGGTTTCGCATTGAGCCTGGAGCTGGAGAAGGTCGGCTTTTAGCAACACCACCCGAAGAAAAGCCGTCTAAAATGGAGCCGCAGCCAACTCCCGTGCCCCAGGCGGTTTCTGAAACGTCTGCATCGACCGCCGCTCAAGATGCGCTCAGCTCTGGCGCGCAGACTGCCACTGCCGATGAAAATGCTTCGCTGTCGGCACCTTGGTTGATGTCTACTCAGGACGCGACTGCTCCCGAGGTACAGACCGCAGCCGACAAAGATACTGCTTTACTGGCCACTCCTCCGGCACCCGCTGAATCCGTGGCCGCTCCCGACGCACATATCGCAATCGACGAGATTGTTTCTGAATCGGCGCCTCCTCAGACGACTGCTCAGGATGCAGCCGCTCCGGAAGCGCAGAACGAAACCAGCAAGGAAGACATCGTGGTCACGGTGCCGCCATCGGCGCCCGATAACAAATCAGGAGACTTTATGTGGGAATCCGTAATGAATGAAGAGGAGGCCATCTCGAAAGTGGCCTCTTCAACTAGCGAAGCAGTGCAGGAAGCACGCGACAAAGACACACCGCGCTGGTTCGTGCTGAAAGGCATGCTGGGAGGAGCCTCCGCACAGGAATCTTCCTTCCTCGAACCGGCCGGCAGTGTTCCGGTGCTGGAGGTCTTTTCCCTGGCGGGAGGCGTAGGCAAGACCAGCCTTGTGGCCACGCTGGGCAGAGCACTTTCAGCCCGCGGTGAGCGCGTGTTGATGGTAGAGGCGACCCCCATGGCATCTCTGCAGTACTTTTTCGGCGCTTGCGACTGCCGTCCCGGAGTGCTGAGAACCTTCCGGCCGCCTGCATCGAGCAGCGACGCTCCGATTCGTTTGGCGACTGCGGACCCTGAAGCGCTGATGGCGGAGTCTGCCGCCCAGGGCTCGCTGGCGGCGGACATTCAGCGCTGGTCCCAGGGCGCGAACCGAGTCATCGTGGATGTATCCACTGGTTCGATTGGGACGATCCGCACCCTCTCCAAGCTATCCCCGACCGTCCTGGTGCCCCTCACTCCCGATGTCAACTCGGTGGTGACTGCCAATTCGATCGACCTCTTTCTGAAGCGCCACGCCGGCTCCTCAGCCAACCAGGCGGACATCTATTATGTGCTGAGTCAATTCGATTCCTCACTGCCGCTGCATGTGGATGTTCGCAGAGTCCTGCGGGAGCGGCTCGGCGATCGCCTGCTGCCGTTTGC
>DASYYO010000337.1:0-2522 GCA_035933805.1 Acidobacteriaceae bacterium
TTCCGTTTGGAGCACTCGCCGCAGCGCTCACTCACCCCCTTCCATCGGCTCTCCATGGAGAGCCGATGATCCGGCACGTCGCTCTGGTCAGTGAAAATCCGCAGCTCCATCAGGAACTCGTCGAGCGACTGCGCTCTGCCGGAGTGGAGGTCTTCTGTCGCCCTGACCTGCAAAGAGCCTTGCCGCTGCTCGAAGACCGCCGCTTTTCTCTGGCCGCCCTCATCCTGGATTCTCCCCGGCAATATCAAGCCCGCCTGATGGCCCAGCTTGCATCGCGGAATCCTCGGCTGCCGCAGTTGCTTTTCGATGCGGGCGATGCAGTTGAGGGGCGAGACTGGCACTTGGAGACCACGCCCAGTTTGCACGCCTTTGGCCAGCCGCTGACCGATCCGGAGTCCGCGCGCCTGATTCAACAGAGGCTTCGCCCTTCCCTGGAGCCTTCTCCTCTAAAGAAGGCGGGAGCCGCTTTGGACTCTCCTTTGCACGCTCTGCCCGATCTCCCTCATGCACCCCCCGCCACCGATAGCAGTCTCCTGAAGAAGGCCGCGGCGGTGCCGGCGGCCGCCGGCACGAAGCGCCCGGAGAAGGAGGCGTTTCTCTATTCGGAAGAGTTTCTACGCCGCGTCGGCTCCGCGAATGTGCCGGTGCTCCTGCACGGCGAGACCGGAGCCGGCAAGGAAGTCATGGCCCGCAAGCTATGGAGCTACTCGGATCGTGCAGCCAAGCCGTTCCTGAAGCTCAACTGCGCCGCGCTGCCTTCCGAGCTGATCGAAAGCGAGCTGTTCGGCTATGAGAAGGGCGCCTTTACCGGAGCCACGATGGACAAGCCGGGCAAGTTTGAGCTGGCGCAGAACGGAACCATCCTGCTCGACGAGATAGGAGATATGGATTTCCGGCTCCAGGCGAAGCTGCTGCAGGTACTGCAGGACGGGGAGGTGCAGCCGCTCGGATCGAGCCGGATTGTCCACGTGAACGTGCGCGTCATGGCCGCGACCCACCGAGACCTGCGCCAGGCGATCGCCGAGGGACGGTTCCGCGAGGACCTCTATTACCGGTTGAGCGTCGTGAGCCTCACGATTCCACCCTTGCGTGAGCGCCGTGAGGAGATTCTTCCTCTCGCCCGGCAACTGCTCCGGCGTCATCTGCCCGAGAATTCGGAGCCACCCGCGATCACCGGACCACTGGAACGCGCGATGCTGGATTACCCATGGCCGGGCAATGTGCGCGAGCTCGAGAATGTCATGCGTCGATACCTCGTCTATCAGAACGCGGAGTTCCTGGCCGCGGAGCTGATCGCTCCGCCTTCCCCGGTTGAGCTGGGCGGGGGGGCAAACCGCGCCTCCGGCCCGCTTCCGGACTCAACCGGCGGTGACGGCAAGGTCGACTACCTGGCAAAAGCCTCCCGCGAGGCGGAGTCCAAGCTGCTGCTCGAAGCCCTGATGGCTGTTCGTTGGAATCGCCGGAAGGCCGCCGCCCGTCTCAATATCGAGTACAAGGCCTTTCTTTATAAATTGCAGAAGCATGGAATCGTGGAGAGCAAGACCAGGCGAAAGCCCCTCGGGTCATGATTTCCTTCCCCCAGGTCTTCTGCCTGCCTCTCGGAAGATCTCTCGGAAACGGCTGGCCGGAGGTGGAGATGTTAGAGCACCGGAAAGATTATGTTTGAGAATCTCCGCGAGGATTGGCAGACCCATGACCGGCAACTGGCCCGGCAAGGCCTATGGGCGTTGTCGGTCTATCGCTTCGGCCGCTGGCGCTATACCCTCCGCCCGCGCTGGCTGCGCGCGCCCTTCTCCGCTCTTTACAAGCTTCTCAAGCCTATTTCGGAGATCCTCACCGGAATCGAGCTCCCCAGCGAGGTCACATTGGGACGGCGCTTTCGCATCGACCACTTCGGCGGCATCATCATCAGCGGAGATGCGGTATTTGGAGACGACTGCATCGTCCGCAACGGGGTGACGGTCGGTCTGCGGCACACGGGACACCGCGGCTCCCCGGTCATCGGCAATCGGGTGGATATCGGCGCCGGCGCGAAGATCCTAGGCCCTATCCGCATCGGCGATGACGTCGCCATCGGCGCCAATGCTGTGGTGCTCACCGACGTGCCCGCGGGCTCGATTGCCGTCGGCATTCCTGCCCGCATCCTGCCCCGCAGGCTGCAAGTTTCGCCGGACGATTCTCCGAACGCTTCGCTGGAGCCTCTCTCCGGCGAAGAGAACGTAGCCGGTCAAAACCCGGCGTGGCGCGTGGGGCGCCGATGAGAGACACCTTGCTCTCCGTCGTCGTCATCGGGCGCAATGAAGGCGCCCGGCTGGAGCGCTGTCTCGCGTCGATCGGCAAGCTGCGCCGCGCGGCTTGCGAGATCGAGGTGATCTATGTCGACTCCGCCTCGACGGACGGGAGCCCGGAGCTCGCCCGGCGCGCCGGCGCGGAGGCGATCGTGCTCGACGCCGTGCGGCCCACCGCTGCCCTCGGCCGCAATGCCGGGTGGCAGAAGGCAAAGGGCGAGACCATCCTCTTCC
>DASYYO010000361.1:0-25846 GCA_035933805.1 Acidobacteriaceae bacterium
GGGAAGGGACGCTCCTCGATGGGCCAAAGCGGCTTTCCCGTGACTCGGTCGAACACATAGAGGAAGCCGTTTTTAGAGGCGAGCGCCACCGCATCCACGGTCTTACCGTCGTGCTTCACGGTCACCAGCTGGGGGGCGGAATTTGGATCGTAATCCCAAACATCGTGGTGAACAGTCTGGTAATGCCAGATCTGCTTACCCGTGCGGGCGTCCAGGGCCAGCAGACAATCGGCATAAAGGTTGTTGCCTGGCCGGTCTCCGCCGTAGAACTCATACTTGGCGGACGCGACTGGGAGGTAAGCAATGCCACGCTTCTCATCGACCGTGATTTCGCCCCACACATCCACGCCGCCCATATATTGGTAAGCATCTTTGGGCCAGGTATCGTATCCGAACTCGCCCGGACGCGGGATGGTATGGAACACCCACAGAAGCTTGCCGGTGACCACATCGAAGGCGCGAATATCCCCCGGAGGCGCCAGGTATCCCTCTCCCGTCGCGCTGCCCAGAATCAGGATGTTCTCAAAGACGCGGCCTGGAGTCCGGGAGGACAGCGGTCTGCCGGTCCGGTCGATGCCAATCTTCAGGTCAAGTTTCCCGTGATCCGCGAAGGAGTCCACGAGCTTGCCTGTCCGCGCATCGATGGCCTGCAGGAAACCTCCGGCAGACACGAGCACGCGGCGGTCCTGCCCATCCTTGCTCTCCCAGTAGTTCGCGCCGCGCATGCCCGCGATCCCGCCAAACCTGGAAGGCATTCCGCTGGCGGAGGCAAATGGATGGACCCACAGTTCCTTGCCGGTCGCTGCATCCACCGCCACCAGCGAACCGTTCTTCGCCGCGAAGTAAGCGACGTTATCGACCACCAGGGGGCTGAACGTATAGCTCAGGTCGTCCCCGGTCAGATAGCTCCAGGCAACATCCAGCTGGTTCACGTTGCCGGTATTGATCTGCTTCAGCGCCGAATAGTGCGCGCTATCCGGCCCCCCGAGGTAATCCTTCCAGGTGGTCCGGGTTTGCTGCGCGGATAGGGTTCCGCCACAGAGGAGAGCGATGAAGACAACGGAAGACAACAGCCGGAACTTGCTCATGAAAATCCCTCGCGTTACCGCCGCGTCCGCTTCGTCTGCGTGGACGCGTGCATCCGGTTCCAGAAATAAGTGTGCCTTTGACGCAGAAGCTAACCCCGTCCGCCGCGCGCCCTGCTTGATGTTTGTGGGCCTTCTACTTCGGTTCCTCTTCTTTGGGAGAGCGTGCGGCCCCTCATCAGGTGGGTATACTGCATCGTATCGTTCGCATTACGCAATGCGCAATCAGCCGTTCTCTTTGCAGAACGCACTTTATCATGTTTTCCGAAGCGGATGGTCGCAGAAGAGGAGAGACGGGGGGCACAGGGGGAAAGACGCACGGATTTTTCGGGCAAGTCAGCGAATGAGCGTGGGCCCGGGGAGTGGACTGTTTTACGCCGGTACCCAATAGGGCTCGCCAGTCCTGATGAGCTGAACGGGGACCTCCGGCGTGAACGACTTGATCCACTGGGCCATTTCCAACATTCCCTGCTCTTCTGACACCGAGTGGCCGAGCATGATCCAGCCTTTCGGAATCCCCAGCGTCATGGCGTCCAGAACGTAGGCCGGGCTATCGAGAAAGCCGTCGCTTTCCTGCTGCTCTCCGCTGACAACGACATCCACGTTGGGGTTGTTGATGCTCGGCGTCGCGTATCCCACGCCAAGCTGCAGGCGGCTCACTTTGGCCTTTGGATCGCCGACGACCCTCAGCGCCTTGTCGCCGAGCCGCTTCTGGAGCGTGGCTGCCAGCTCGCCGAGCGTGGTTTCGTGAAGCGTGAAGTGGTGCGATTGCGGCGCCGTCTCGTCCTTGCTCTCGAGGCCGAGCGCCCGCGCCAGGCCGACGTAGATAAAGTCGGGCTTCTGCGCGTGCATGTGATCATGCATGCGGAAGATGACAATGTCGTGGGCGCGCATGAAATCGACCTTGAGCTTGTAGGCCGGATCGCCACTCACGATGGTCACGTCATCGCGGTCGTTCCAATACGTGTCCTCATGCGGGACGATCATGTTGCAGCCCGCCTCGGCGGCGCGCCGGATGACGTCGTAGGAGCAGAACATGGTCGTAGCGATCCCGTGGACGACGGTATCGGGACCGCCAAACTTGAAGGTGTCGCGGTAGGTCGCCTCCCGCCACGGGAAACCGAGATTCGTCTTGATGCGGGCGACGACCTCGCCTGCGGTCAACGTGTTTGTCAGATTGGCCTCCAGTACGGATCGCTGACGGGAACCCACATCGATGCGACCTCGGGAACGATCGTCTTCAACCATTGTGCGCAGACCTGCATTCCGGGATCTTCCGAGACAATCCGGCCGACGAGGATCAGCGCCTTCTTGCCGCCGAGCGCCACCGTATCGCGCACGTACTCGACGGACTCCCACTCACGCACCTCGCCGGCGATGATTACGTCCGCGTCCGGGAGCGCCGCGAGGGACGCCTGAATCGGAGTCGATCCCGGAAGGAAGGCAACCTTCCGCACGCGCAATTGCGGATCGCCCACGATGCGCATACCGCCGCGGGACTTCAGCGACTTCTTCACGTGCGAAACGAGCACGTCGAGCGAGGTCTCCGCGATCGAGACGTGCCCTGGATCATCCGCGCCCGCGAGCTTCGACCAGCCGAGCGTGTTGACGAGCCCCTGCGAGAACGGATCGGGCGTGCGCAGGCGCCAATGGTCGGAAAGCCGCCACACAACGAGGTTGTGTTTCCTGAGGAAGGCATCCTTGGCCGAGAACACCGGATCGGAAGGAGGCGGCGAAGGCGGTGTTTCGGGTGGAGCGGCGCGCCCGGCGGCTCCCGGCCCGAAGCCGCGCCTGACCGGAGGCGCCGGCGTGTCGGCCTTTGCAAAAAACGTCGGCTCGCAGGTGACAATCAGATTCGCGCCCTCCTTCACCGCCCGTCCCAGCACGTCCAACGATGGGAGTGCCGTGGTGACGATGCCGGTCACGGCGGTTGAGGGGTCGCCGGCCTTGAAGGTGTCGACCGTCTCCGGCTTCCAGTCGCCGCCAAGGTTCTTCTTGATACGATCGGCGACTTCCTGCGCCGTGATTGCGCCGCTGATCGAGCGCGCTATCCCCGCCAGCGGCGCGGCCGCAACGCCGGCGGCGGTCAGCGCGACGAACTTCCGTCGTGAGATCGGTTGCATGGACTCCTGCTTTCACTGGCCGAGACGAACGGCGGGTCAGGGGCTCGCTGGCAATCATAATACGTCCGCTCCGGAGCACCCGGTTCTCATACGCGAGCCTTGCATCCATCAGTTCCGAGGATCAATGCGTAAAGTTGAGCGATCCGAGGAGACGCTTTCGTGAAACACGGATCGCTCCGCATGCGATCGTTGGCGTCTCCTCCTTATGCCAACTGGTCGAGGTTGAATCCAAGCTCGTAGGTTTCTCCATGTGCGAGCAGGTCTTCCCATGTGACCTCGCGGCCCTGGTAACCGGCCATGCGGCCCAGCTCACAACTGAGAGCGGTCTCGACCCCGGCGGCAATCTGGTTGTGCGCTGGTCCGGAGACGATGCTATCGATGAAGCTGCGCTCCTTCTCCCGATCGGCGAAGGCGAGGTTGTCGGAGAAATTGCCATTGGCGGCGAATTTGCCCGACGCCGGAGCCGTGCCGGCCGAGTCCTGCCAGGTCCACGGCTGCTCACCCACAATCTGGACCGGGCCTGAGTAGGGAAGGGTTGCCGCGCCGCTGGCGCCGAACATCTTGAGCCCGGCGTCGAAGCCGCCATAGTCGCCGAACTGGGTCGAGGTAAACGAGACGTGGACGTTCTCCGGGTAGGTGTAGTCGACCTGGTAGTTGTCCCAGCAGTCTCCGGCGTGGGTGAGAATGTTGCGGCCTCCGGTTGCGTTGGCCTTGAGCGGATGCGCGCCGAGAAGCCAGTTGCAGAGATCGATGATGTGGATGTTCTGTTCGACGAGAATGTCGCCGGAGAGCGCGCGATACCAGAGCCAGTTGCGCAGGCGGTACTCGTTGGGAGAAGCTCCGGGCCGGATCTTCTCCTTGGAGGCGGGAGCATTGTAGTTGGCCGCAACCGAGGCGATCTTGCCCAGCGCTCCGGATTCGATCCTGGCGGCAATGGCCGCAAAGGGAGGCGCGATGCGGCACTGAAAGCCCACATCGACGCTTTGCGTGGGCTTCACCCGCCTGGCGATCTCAAGCGCCTGACGGCCCTGCCGGACGTCGATGCCGACCGGCTTCTCGCAGTAGACATGCTTGCCCGCAGCGACTGCGGCCTCAAGATGCTGCACATGGAAGAAAGGCGGCGTGGAGATCTGAATCAGATCGACGCCGGGCGAGGCGGCCAGCTCTTCAAAGGCGTGCGCTCCGTGAAAAAGAAGCTTGTCATCGACCGGCGGCCGGCCGAGGCTGGCGTTGAGCTGGTTGAAGTGGCTGCGGCCGGCCTCAAGTTGATCGGGAAAGATGTCGGCCAGCGCCACGACCTGCGCCGTGGTGTTTTGCGAGAAGGAGGTAGAGACGTGGGTCCCGCGCGATCCGCATCCCAGCAGGCCGAGCCGCACGGCCGAGTTTGCCTGAGAGCCGAAGGCGATCGAGGGCTTGACGAGGAGGAGGCCGGAGGCGGCTCCGGCTGCGGTCTCAAGAAATTCGCGACGGTTCATTGGTGGGTTCCTGGCCTTGCTGCTTTGAGTTGGGAAGATGCACCGGCTGTTCAGCTTTCAGCCAGCGACCTGGCGGAGGATGCGTTCAAGATAGACCTTTTCCTTCCGGACATCCGCGATCTGTTGCGCGCCGGAGGTCTCGCGCTCGATGGTCATGGGGCCGGAGTAGCCGATGCGATGCAGCTTGGTGAAGACCTCGCGGAAGTTCACCAGCCCCTCGCCGATCAGGACCTCGTCGCCGAGCTTGTCCGGGTCTGTCGGCCATCTGCCGTCCTTGACATGAACGCTGCGGATGTGGGGGCCGAGGATGTCGATCGCGTCCACCGGATTCGCCTTGCCGTAAAGGATGAGATTGGCCGTGTCGAGGCCGACGGCGAGGTTGGGCATGGCCGCGTCCTTGAGCACGCGCGACATGGTCGTGGGAGTTTCCTGTCCGGTCTCCATGAGGAAGAGCTGTCCGTTGCCCTGGCAGTGCCGCGCGACGGTGCGGATGGCCTCGACTGCGCCGGGGTAGAGAGGATCGGCGGGATCTTCAGGGAGAAAGCCGCAATGCGTCTGGACCTGAGCGACTCCGAGCAGTTTGGCAAAGTCCGAGACCTGGCGCAGGGCGTCGATGCGGGCCGCGCGGGTCTTTGGAGGCACCAGGCCGATGGTCGAAGGACCCTGAGTAAAGTTCCATTTGAGCGGCCCGGGTCCGACGACTTCAACCGCCGTCGCCGTCACGCTGTACTTTGCCAGCAGGCTGCGAAGTTCCGCGGCGGCCTGGGGCGTGAATTTGCCGAGATAGCCGTCGAGAGAGAAGAAGCAATTGGAAAACCCTAAGTCACGAACCCCGCGAATGCGCTCCTCAGGAGCCCCATAGGGTTGAATGACCAGGCCAAGCGCCATGGGTTTGAGCGGGCGGGGCGGCATGGCGGCGCCGGCGAAGGCGGGCACGCCTCTCGCGAGCATCGCCGCGGACGCCAGGCCAAGGAACTTTCTCCGGTTCATCGATAATCCTTTCTTTACCCGGCCAAAGCTACCGTTCTCAGGAGCCGCCAGCCGGCTCTGAGGTGAGCGAACCATCGGACGGGCGCCACGGATGGAGAAAACCGGGATGGCAGAACGGTAGCAGATCAAAAACCACTTCGACAAAGACAGGATGAGGGAGACAGCGATATGGAGGCGGAGGGAGGCATCGACCAGAGCCGAAGTGCCGAAAGAAGCAAGTATCTTAGGGAGGGTACTCCGGGCGCGGCGATCGGCGTTATTTGTTTTCAAAGATAAGTCTTCCGCTATATACCTTTCAGCGTATGCGCTCCCTTGCTCGTCGCATGTTGCTGCTGTCTGCCTTTCTGCCTGCTGTCGCCTTTCCGCAGAGTGCGGCCACGCCGGCGGCCGCCGATGCATTCCGCAATGAATCGCTCGTCTTTGAGCGCTCTGAGACTACGATACGCATGCATTCGGATGGCACCGGGGAGCGCGCAATCCACGTAAGGCTTCGTGTACAGTCCGAAGGCGCGGCCCGGCAGTTCGGGGTGCTCGCCTTTGACTATGCCTCCGCTACCGAGACGCCGGTGATCACGCTGGTGCGTGTGCACAAGCCGGATGGACGCACGATTGACACGCCCGGTTCGGACGCGATGGATATGCCCGCGGCCGTCACCCGCGAGGCGCCCCTCTATAGCGACTTGAAGGAAAAACACCTGCCGGTGCGGTCGCTCTCCGCAGGGGACACCCTGGAATACGAGGTTCATACGGCCATCAACGAGGCAGAGGCTCCCGGCCAGTTTTGGGGGGCACAACATTTCACCGTTCCGGGAACCGTCATCGTGATGGCGGAGGTCTTTACGCTCGAGGTGCCGAAAGACAAGTACGTGCAGGTGTGGAGCCCGAACCACCAGCCCACCATTACGGAGCATGATGGACTGCGCAGCTATCGGTGGAGTGTCGCGCAGCTTGTTCCCGCTCCCAGAAGCGCCGGGCCGGGAGAGGATCCGGCCAAAGCTGAGCCTCCGAAGGACCCTGACGAGGATGCAGATGGCCGCAAACTGCCCTCCGTCGCATGGACGACCTTCCGCAACTGGGCCGAGGTGGGCGACTGGTACCGAAGTCTTGCGCTCAACCGCGCGCAGCCCGACGACGCGCTGCGCGCCCGGGTCGACGAGCTGACCAAAGACGCCAAAACGCCGGAGGATCAGATACGCGCGCTCTACAGTTTCGTCTCTACGCAGATCCGGTATGTCGGCATCGATTTCGGAGTTGGACGCTACCAGCCTCATCGGGCTGCCGAGGTGCTGGGCAACGAGTACGGAGACTGTAAGGATAAGGACACGCTGCTGGAGGCGATGCTGCGAGCGAAGGGTTTTCGTCCCGCACCCGCGCTCATCGGCGCGGGCGTCACGCCAGTGCCCGACGTGCCCACCCCGGCTGTTTTCAACCATGTGATCACGACGGTGGATCTGCCTGGCGGCCGTATCTGGTTCGACAGCACTCCCGAGGTTGCCCCCTATCGCTTGCTGTCGGCTCCGATTCGCAACGAGCTGGCGCTGGTCGTGCCGGCGAACGCCCCGGCATCGCTTGAGAGAACTCCGGCGGCGCCGCCCTACCCGTTTATCAACCGCTTTGAGGCCGTCGGGACGCTGGACTCCCAGGGAAGGCTGACCAGCCACATTACCGCCAGCTATCGTACCGACGACGAACTGGTGGTGCGCGCTATGGCGCGCAGCGTCGCCCCCGCCGAGTGGGACAAGGCATCGCAGTATGTCTCCTCGACCACCGGCTTCGGCGGCAGCACCAGTAATACATCCTTCGCCAATTCCGGGGATTTCTCCCTGCCGATCATCCTGACCTACGATTACACGCGCCAGCCATACGGAGACTGGGAGAGCCGGCGCATTGTCCCGGCCTTCCCGGCCCTGGAGTTCAACGCGCTCCAGAGCAGCGATAGGGCGCCGCCGACGGACATCCAACTGGGCGCCCCGCGAACCTTGATCGCCATCTGCCGCATCCGGCTACCGCAGGGATATCGCACCGATCTTCCCGATCCTGTTCACGTCAAGACCGATTTTGCGACATTCGACAAGACATACGGCTTCGACGGAAAAGAAATCGTAATTGAACGCAATATCGTTGTGCTCAAGGACAAGCTCCCGAAGACGGAGTGGAAGCGGTACGAGGCATTCACCAAAGAGATCGGACTGGAGGGCGAGCCGTGGATTCAGTTGATCCAGCCGTCGAAGAGCGCCTCCGCGCAACCTGCGCAGGCTCCGCCGCCCGGAAAAGCGTTGCCGCAGGCTGCGCAAACCGCGCAGAGCAGCACGTCTCCCCAGGAGCGGCAGTCCGAGGAGAGCAGTCCCGGAGCGTCGCCCGCTCCCTCTGTGGATGCGTCCCTGCAGGACTTGATTCAGACGGCGGCCGAAGAGCTGAAGTCCGGGGACTCAAGCGGCGCGAGGACGACCTTGGATAAGGTCAAAGCAACGCGTGCTGACCAGGAGGGGCTTTGGGCCTTGTACGGCTGGATTGCCATCGGTGAAGGGAGATGGATGGAGGCGAAGGACGATTTCGGCAAAGAGCTAGCGGCCCATCCAGACAGCGCCGCATCCGTCGCCGGTCTGGCGCAGGTCGACTCTCAAATCGGCGATTTCGCCGCGGCGCGCCAACTGCTTCGGAGCTACCTCGATCGCTATCCTCAGAATCCACAGCTATCCGGGTATCTGGCTACCCTTCAGGCTCGAGCGGAAGACAATGATGGCGCGCTCAAGACGCTGCAATCCGCGGCGGCGAGTCACCCGGATGATCTTGCCGTCCGTCTGAAACTCAGCCAGGCCCTACAGCGGCTCGGCAGGAACGACGAGGCCGCCGCGGCAGCCAAAAGCGTGCTGGCGGCGACGGAAGATTCTGAATTGGAGAACGGCGCCGCCTATGTGTTGGCGCTGGCCGGGCGCGATCTTCCGGCTGCCGAAGAAGCCTCACGGAAAAGCATCCGCATGCTGGAGGAGAAGAGCGCGTCCATTACGACCGCCGAGGTCAACAGCAATGCCTTTGCACAATCGCATCTGCTCAGCGCCTCCTGGGCGACGCTTGGCTGGATTGTGTTCCGTGAGGGCAATCCAGAGGAAGCTGAACCCCTGGTGCTTGCAGGATGGCGCAATTCGCTGTTGCCGGAGAATGGCGATCACCTCGGTCAAATCTACGAAAAGATGGGGAAAAAAAACGAGGCGCTTTCCACATATCTTCTGGCGAAAGCCGCCCTCGGGAGTAACAACGCGACGCCTGCGGTTCGCGAGGAGATTGCCGAGCACATCGCCCGGCTCAACGCCGCGGGCGTCAAGAGATCCTCCTTCAATGGGATACAAGAGCTCCAGGCGTTGCGCACGTACAGGTTCGCTCGACCTGGCGGGCTAAGCGGCTGGGGCACTTTCCGGTTGCAGATAGGCTATGCAGGAGTTGTGGCGTCGCAGGAGATCTCCGGCGAACAGAAGCTGGCCAGGCTCTCGGCTGCGATAGCGGCGACGAAGTTTCCTGGACTCGTGCCGCCCGGATCGAAGGCGCATCTGCTGCGCAGTGCTGTGATCAGTTGCTTTTCGGCGCCGACCTGCGAGCTCGTCCTGGTTCCAAACGAAAGCCTGAATACGGAGCGATAAGCCGGGAAGCAAGCTGCGAATCTGCTTTTCGATGGGCTCGCGGGACCCGCGATCAGCGGCCCCGGGGGTGCTGATTATGATAAGATTCGGCGCATTGGAGGAAGACCATGACTCAGTACTCCAGACGCGATTTTCTGAAGACCGGTCTCGCTGTTGGTGCGCTTGCCGGTTCCGGAAGCCTGCCGCTGCTCGCCGAGCCGGAAAAGGCGACCGATTGGGTAACGCTGGGAAGATCCGATGTGAAGGTGACTCGGCTCGCCTTCGGTACCGGCACCATGGGGGGCCGGGTACAGCGCAACCTGGGACAGGAACAGTTTACGAAGCTGGTGCTGCACGCCTATGACCGCGGCATTCGCTTCTTCGAGACATCGGAATCCTATGACGGCATGCATGAGATGCTCGGCGTGGCGTTGAAGGGGATTCCGCGCGAGAACTACCGGCTCATGTCGAAGCTGACCACCCGGGAGGGCGTCGATCCGATGCAGAAGATCGACGAGCTGCGCAAGCTGGCCAACACCGAGTACTTCGACGTAATGCTGCTGCATTGGCAGCATGAGGCCTCCTGGCCGACGGACAGCCTCCGCTGGCAGAAGGGGATTCTCGAAGCCGAGTCCAAGCACGCCGTCATGTCGCATGGCGCCTCCGTGCACGGGCTGCCGGCCTTGCGCCAGGTGCCGGGAAACAAGTGGCTGGAGGTGGCGATGATCCGCATGAACCAAAAGGGAACGCGGATGGACGCCGAGGACTACAACACTTCCGGGCCGGGAAATGTAAACGAAGTGGTTACACATGTGAAGCAGGTCCGCCAGGAAGGAATGGGCGTGATCAGCATGAAGCTTGTCGGAGAAGGCACGTTCACCCGCCGCGAGGATCGCCAGGCGGCCATGCGGTTCGCTTTCAAGCATGCCGGGGTCAACGCCGTTACGGTCGGCTATAAAAATACGGCAGAGGTAGACGAGGCGATCGAAAATCTAAATCTGGCGCTGGCGTAGCCGCACAGGCTTTCCGTGACCGGGTAAGAAGGCGCGCGTTGCTGCCATACATGGATTCTGGCCGCTGTTTTCAGAGGGATTCCGCTCTGGAGATAGCGGCCTTCGTTCTTTTGCGCACGGATTCCGCGAAGAAAGATACGGGCGAAAAGCCAGTCAGCCGCGAGGGAGTGAGTCTTTGACCACCAGCCGGTCGACGGTCAACTCGCCGATGTGGAGCCGCTCGATCTGTCCGCTGCGGATGGCCAGCCTTCGAATCGCGAGTGCGTCGATGGCCACCCTTCGAATCGCAAGTGCGCCGATGGCCAGTGCGCCCAGGGCGAAGGCGCCGGCTGCGGCTGCGCCGAGCGCCAGACTGCCGAGCGCGATGCCTGCCGCCGCGGAGCCGGATTTCTCCATCTTGTTCTCTTTCTTCCTCTCAGGTCTCATGCACATGTCTCCCGGGACGCTGCCCTAGGGAAGCAAGCGTCTCCCATATTCTGCGCCCATATTCTGTACCTCTGAAGCGCTCGCGAAGACCCGTGCAAGACGCCCGTTGAATTTCCGGGAACTCGTGCGCTCCCTTCGGCGTATTGGCCGCTAGAGGCTCATTATGGAAACCCTGCGCCAGGATATTCGCTACGCCTTACGGCAAATGCGGTTGTCTCCCGTCTTTACAATGACGGCGGTCATCACGCTTGCGCTGGGCATCGGCGCAACGACAGCGATCTTTTCGTTGATTCACACGGTCATGCTCAAGTCGCTGCCGGTGGTCGATCCATCGAGTCTCTACCGCGTCGGCGACGGCAACGACTGCTGCGTGGAGGGCGGTCCGCAGACGAACTGGGGTATGTACTCCTACCAGCTCTATCAACGTTTCCAGGATGCCACGCCGGAGTTCGAGCAGCTTGCGGCATTCCAGGCCGGCCGATCGAGATTCAGCGTGCGGCGCAGCGTATCCGATGAGGAGGCCAAGCCGCTGCACAGCGAGTTTGTCTCGGGTAATTACTTCGCGACCTTCGGCATCAACGCATTCGCCGGCAGGACGTTGACCATGGCGGACGATCGCCCGGCGGCGTCGCCGGCCGCGATGCTCAGCTACCGAGCCTGGCAGCAGCAGTACGCAGCAGACCCGCGGATTCTTGGCTCAAGCTTCATTTTGAATGGCCACCCCTTCACGATCGTCGGCATCACGCCGCCCGGATTCTATGGCGAGACCCTGCGAAGCGACCCTCCGGAGCTGTTTGTGCCGCTCCAGCAGGAGCCGATGCTCATGGGGAAGGATTCCATCCTGAAGCAAACCAACGCATGGCTCCGCGTGATCGGCCGCTTGCGTCCGGGAGCGACGACCGATGGCCTCTCTGCCCGCTTTACGTCGATTATGCGGCAGTGGCTGGTCACGGACTTTGTGGGCACCGAGTTGCGGGAGTATCTGCCGCAGATCAAGGCCATGCTGCCCAAGCAGAACATCACAGTGGTTCCCGCCGGCGCCGGAGTGGGAGAGATGAAGTCGGGCTACAAGGATAGCCTGCGCATTCTGCTTACCATCTGCTGCCTGGTGCTTCTGATCGCCTGCGCCAACATCGCCAACCTGCTGCTGGCGCGAGGATCGGCGCGCCGCTCGCATACCTCGGTGCGGCTGGCGCTGGGAGCGAGCAGAAAGCGCCTGATTCGCCAATCGCTGACGGAAAGCGTGGTGCTCTCGTTCTTTGGAGGCGCGGCGGGCATGCTGGTCGCCTATCTCGGCGTCAAGGCGGTCGTCGCGCTGGCCTTTCACACCGCGCAGTTTATTCCCATCGATGCCGCTCCATCTCTGCCCGTTCTGGCTTTCGCCTTTGGCTTGTCGTTCCTGACCGGGCTGCTCTTCGGCACCGCGCCGGCGTGGCTCACCTCGCACGCCAATCCTGCGGAGGCGCTGCGCGGAGCCAGTCGGAGCACCCGCGATCGCTCCTCCCTGCCGCAGAAGGTTCTGGTTGTCGTGCAGGCGATGCTCTCGATCGTCCTGCTCGCCGGAGCGGGCCTGCTCACCCGCAGCCTGCAAAAGATGGAGCACCAGGATTTTGGCTTTGAGACGGATCACCGCGTGAACATCGGCGTCAATGCGCCGTTTGCAGGCTACTCCCAGGAGAAGCTGGATGCGCTCTACCGCGAGCTGCAGGACCGCCTCTCCCATATTCCGGGAGTGGAGCGCGCCGCATTGGCTCTCTACACTCCCTTTACGGACAACTGGGGCGAACTGGTCATCCGGGAAGGCCACGGCGTTCCCAATGTAAGCGAGGATCAGGGCTCTTCCTGGGATCATGTCAGTCCCGGCTACCTGGAGGCCATGGGGCAGCATATCCTGCGCGGCCGCAGCATCACCGAGCAGGACACGGCGGCAACTGAGAGTGTGGCTGTCGTGGATGAGGCCTTCGTGCGCAAGTTCTTCAAGAAGGGCGAAGAGCCCATCGGCACGCACTTCGGTCTGGATAAGGTGCAATACAGCGGAATGTTCAAGATCGTCGGCGTGGTGCGGGAGGCGAACTATACGGATCCCAGCGGGCACTCGAGACGTCCGCTCTTTTTTGTGCCCCTGGCGCAGCATGGCCACTATGACAGCACGATGATGCAGATGATCGACGATCGCACTCACCTGATTGAGAGCGCGGTGTTGCAACTGCACGGCAGCATGGAGGGACTGGAGTCGCAAGTGCGCCGCGTCTTCGCCGAGGTTGACCCGAATCTAACCGTCATCAACATGCGGACCATGCAGGAACAGGTTGCCAACCGGCTGGACCAGCAGCGCACGGTTGCGGAGATGACGGGATTGTTCGGCATTCTGGCGCTGGTGCTGGCCGCCGTCGGGCTCTACGGCGTTACCGCCTACACGGTGGAGCGCCGCACCAGCGAGATCGGCGTTCGCATGGCGCTGGGCGCGAATCCATCCAACGTGATCCGCCTGGTGCTGCGCGGAGCCTTCCTGCAGATCCTCATCGGACTGCTCATCGGCATTCCGGTATCCATCGGATGCGCGCGCTTGATTGCCGCCCAGCTTTACCAGGTCAAAGGCTGGGATCCGCTGGTCCTTGCCGGATCCATCCTCGCGCTCGGAGTATGCGCCTTGCTCGCCAGCATTATCCCGGCGCAGAGAGCGGCCTCGATCAACCCCGTCCTGGCCCTGCGCGTAGAGTAGGCTGGCCTGGAGCGATGCGGATTAGAGCGGATTTCCTATAGGAGTATCCCGGAGCCGCTGCCCTCTACGCGGGTTTCATCAAGAAAAGCCGCACTTCTCACAGCTCGGTGGGGCATGGCAATAGGGAATCCGCTCTAGAGAATCACCGAGTCGGCGCTCAACATATACGGGGCGGCGGGATAGCGGGAGCCAGTCGCCATCAGGCGTTCAATCGACTCGACGGGTTGAATGCCTCCTCGCGCGCCCACACCCATGCAATTCAGTGCGGCGGCGGCGCAGGCGAAGTCCAGTTGCCGGTCGAGCGGCCAGCCCTGAAGCAGCCCATAGATAAACCCGGCATGGAAGATATCCCCGGAGCCGGTGGTGTCGGCGACCGGAACACAATAGGCGGCGCTGGCATGGAAGTGGCTTCCATTCCACGCGAGGACCCCATCCTGACCCAGGGTTGCGGCGGTGAGACGGCATCCGTAACGGCTGCGCATCGCGCACAATGCTTTGCCCAGGCCGGCCTCGCCGGTCAACTGGCCGGGAAAATCTCTGCTGACGATGAGATAGTCGATCTTTTCAAGCAGGGCTTCCACGCCCGGATACGGCTCATCCAGATCGGCGATCACCGGCACTCCGGCATCGCGCGCCCAGGTGGCCGCCAATACGGCAGCGGCGGTGTCGTATCCATCGACCAGGAGCGCCCGCGCATTCACGATCCACTCGCGATCGAGGTCTGCGGGCTGCAGGGAGAGGCGCTCGTCGCGGCGATTGAGGACCGTCCGCTCGCCTCCATTGTCGATCAGGATCAGAGACTGCAAGCTGTCCGCGCCGGAGACGGAGACGATCTGTGTTTCCACTCCGGCTCGAGAAAACTCCTGGCGGTGCAGGGCGGCTGCATCGTCGTCGCCCAGCTTGCCCACATAGCGGGTGCGCATTCCCCATCGCTGACAAGCAACCACGGCGGTTGCGACTTGCCCCCCGGGCAAGACGGTCACGCTGCGGTACTCGGCCTTCCCTCCGAGGGCGGGGTAATGCGAGAGCGGGACGAGCGTGTCCGTGGCATTCAGTCCCACGCCGACAAGGTCCACCTGTGACGGCTTTTCCATTCTGACAGTGTAAACGCAGGACTCGACGGCGGCGGATTCCCTTTGAGGGGCGGCCCGGTGCGCCCTCCGATGCTCAGAAAAGCGCCGCCACCGCGGGCTTGATCACCTTGCCCATTGCATTGCGGGGAAGCGCCTTGACGAGCAGGATGCGGGAGGGCGCTTTATAGGCCGCGAGCGACTCCCGGGCCCAGGAGCGAAGGGACGCGAGGTCGAGGGCATGGCCCTCTTTCAGCACGATGGCCGCAGCCACGCGCTCGCCCCACTCCGCGTCGGGAAGACCGACGACGGCGCATTCGGCGACCGCCGGATGCCGGCGGAGAGCTTCTTCAATCTCCAGCGCCGATACCTTGTGTCCGCCGGTCTTGAGGATGTCAATTTTGGTCCGGCCGAGGATCCGATAGCTTCCCTCTTCAAGGACGGCGGTGTCGCCGGTGCGAAACCAGTCGCCGCGGAAGGCTTCTTGCGTGGCCTCAGGCCTGCCCCAGTACCCGGCGAAGACGCCCGGGCCGCGCACCTCGATCTCACCGGATGTTCCAGGCGCCACCGGCTTGCCGTCCTCCCCGGTGAGCTGGACATCGACACCGGGAAGCGGGGTTCCAACGCTTCCCGGCAGGCGCCTGCCGTGGAGTGGGTTGGAGAGTGCCATGCCGATCTCGGTCATGCCGTAACGCTCCAGCAGGGTATGGCCGCTGATCTCTCTCCAGCGTTCGAGCGTGCTCACCGGGAGCGCCGCGGAACCGGAGACCATCAGGCGCAGTCCGGCGGATGCCCGGCTCAGCTCTGCGCGCCGCCCGGGAGAAGCCGCCTCCCAGGCGGCGATGAGCTTGACGTAGATCGTCGGCACGGCCATGAAGAGGGTGAGCTCGCCGCCGGCGATGTGCTCCCAAACCGCATCGGCATCGAAGCGCGGCAGCATCCGGCAGCTCGCGCCCGACCACAGGGCGCAGCCAACGACGTTGATGATGCCGTGCACGTGATGGAGCGGAAGGCAGAGCAGGATACGGTCGCTCGGCGTCCACTCCCAGGCGGCAACTAGGCTGGTGATCTGGGCGGCGATGTTGGCATGGGTCGTAACTACGCCCTTAGGCCGGTTGGTGGTGCCGCTTGTGTAGAGAATCATCGCCCGGTGCTCGACGCCGAGCTGAGGCAAGTTTGCTGCGGGGCGCCGGGCGAGTTCGTCATAGAGGCAGGCCCGGATGCCTCGCTCCGCGGCCAGCGGCTCGAGCAGCGGCGCCGCCAACGCATCGAAGAGCAAGGCTGAGGCTCGGGTGTCCTCGACGAGATACTCCAGCTCCGGCCTGGGGGAACCGGCGGGGAAGGGAACGGCGATGCCTCCGGCTCGCCAGATGCCCCAAAGCGCCGCAACCCAGGCAAACCCCGGTGTGATCAGAAATCCTATGCGCTCTTCCTCAAGGTCCGGGCGGCCGTCGAGCAACCCTGCAGCCACATGAGAGGAGGCGTCCAGCAACTCGCGGTAGTTGAACGCACCCTGATCGCCGATCACCGCCGTACGTTCCTCATGCCGCATGGCGTGGGCCAGGAAGGGAAGCGGGCTTGAGCTGCGGAGGCCGTCGCTCGGGATCACACCGGAACTCTACGTTGCTCGCCGCCGGGATGTCCACCGGAGAGGATCATCGGCTCTCTCGGGTTGTAGCAGGAGAGCCCTGGGATGGGAGTCGGGGACTCTCGTTTTACACTAAGGTGATTTGCCGCTTGCGGCTGCTGCCGGATCTCGGACGCCTCAGGCGGCCGCAAGGGTAACCGAGGTTGAGCGAGACCATTGTTCCGGCTTGCGCTTCGCCGGAACGGGAGATGGAATGAGCACGAACTACGCCAGGGCGAGCAAGCCCGTCAACTCACCGCGCCAGGTCCTCTTTGCCAGCCTGGTGGGGACGACGATCGAGTTCTTCGATTTCTATATCTACGCAACCGCTGCTGTGCTCGTCTTCCCCAAGCTCTTCTTTCCTGCCTCCGATCCGGCCTCGGCTACGCTTGCCTCGCTCGCGACCTTCGGGATCGCCTTTCTCGCGCGGCCGGTCGGATCGGCGCTCTTCGGCCACTTTGGCGATCGCATCGGACGGAAGACGACGCTGGTGATCGCGCTGTCCACCATGGGGTTATCGACCGTCGCGATTGGAGCATTGCCGACGTACGCAACGATCGGCTTTGCTGCGCCGCTGCTGCTAGCGCTGTGCCGTTTTGGCCAGGGGCTGGGTCTCGGCGGGGAGTGGGGCGGGGCGGTGCTGCTGGCCATCGAGAACGCCCCGGCGAAGAAGCGCGCCTGGTACGGCATGTTCCCTCAACTCGGAGCGCCGGTGGGCTTCTTTCTCTCCGGCGGCGTTTTCCTGCTGCTCTCCCGCTCGCTTACCGATGCGCAGTTCTTCGCCTTTGGCTGGCGACTGCCGTTTTTGGCCAGCGCCGTTCTGGTCTTTCTCGGCCTCTACGTGCGGCTCACGATTACGGAGACGCCCGTCTTCCGCGAAGCGCGGGAGCGCGGGGAACAGCTTAAGCTGCCCATGCTGGCTGTGCTTCGCGATCATGCCGGAACGCTGGTGGCGGGCATCCTGGTGTGCCTGGCAACCTTCGTTTTGTTTTACCTGATGACGGTCTTTGCACTGTCATGGGGCACCAGTGTGCTCGGCTACAGCCGCGGAAAGTTCCTGCTGATGCAGTTGTTCGGCGTCTCTCTGTTCGCGCTGACGATCCCAATCTCCGCTGTCCTGGCGGAGCGCGGCCGGCGCCGCATGATGTTCTGGATCACCTTATCGATCGCCGTCTTCGGCCTTACGATGGCGCCGATGTTCGTGGCCGGAACCACCGGTGCATTATCGATGATGGCTATCGGGCTGGCATTGATGGGCCTGACCTACGGACCGCTGGGCACGATCGTCTCCGAGCTTTTTCCCACACCGGTGCGCTATACCGGGAGCTCCCTGGCCTTCAGCCTGGCCGGCATCCTGGGAGCGTCGCTAGCTCCATACATCGCTACCTGGCTGGCCAAGACTTATGGGCTCCAGTATGTCGGCTACTATCTCTCTGCATCCGCGGTTCTGACGCTGGTGGGACTGCTCTCCATTCGGGAGACCAAGGACCAAGACCTCAACGCTCCAACGATGGGATCGAAGCCGATCGATAGTACGCCAGCCTCGCGGAGTGTGTAGCCGGAAGACGACGCCCGGCTGGAGCGGGAAGGGCAGAGCGCTGGTCGATTTCACCCGCCGGCGCCGCGGCCTTTACTTGCGGACGCGCCTGGGTGGAGCGGGACCCAGTGCCTCTCCTTCACGGATGGTGAGAATCTGGTTGGCCTGGATGTTGGTGAACTTTTGTGTTTTCTGCGTGGTTGGCCATGTTATCTCAATTGAGTCGACGACTTTGGCTTTCCCCAGGCCGAAGTGCAGCCGCAGGTCGCTCTGCGACATGACGCTGCTGCCGCTCGATACCTCGTTGATCTGAAAGTGATCGCCGGTGGCGACGCGTACCCGCGCGCCAATGGCCGTGCGGTTGCACTTTGTGCCTATCAGTTTGATCTTGATCCAGTTGTTCTTATTTCCTCCGTCGTTGCGGAGGAGCGACGGCAGGTCGTTCATGTTCATGATCAGCACGTCTACGTCGCCGTCGTTGTCGAAATCCCCGAAGGCGGCGCCGCGGCTCGAGTAGGCTTCGCGGATGCCGGGACCAAGCTTCGCCGACACATCCTGGAAGGTCTTGCCTCCGATGTTTCTATAGACAAGCCGGGGATTCCTGAATGTCTGATCGATGTGCAGGTCGTCGACCTCCGGGTAAACATGGCCATTTACCTGCAGAATGTCCGGCCAGCCGTCGTTGTCGTAATCGATGAAGCCGCAGCCCCAGCCCACATAGTGCGTATTGGCTCCGAAGCCTGAGGCGAAGGTCACATCGCTGAAGGCGCCATTTCCGGTATTCCGGTAGAGGTCCGAGGCGTCATCGGAGAAATTTGTCTTGAAAATATCGAACCATCCGTCGCAATCGTAGTCGCCAACGGCTACCCCCATGCCTGACTGCTCCAACCCCTCCTCGCTGAGAGCGCAGCCGGCCTGAACCGCGATATCCGTAAACGTGCCGTCGTGGTTGTTATGAAAGAGAATGCTCGGTTGAGAATCCACGGCGACATAGATATCCGGCCATCCGTCATTGTCAAAGTCGTAGGAGACGGGAGTGATGGAATAGCGGGCTCCCGGCTTGAGAATGCCGGACCTCTCAGATACATCCGTAAAGGTCCCGTCGCCATTGTTGTGATACAGCAGATTCATGCCACCGGGGAGACCGCGAGGACCGCACATGACCGGAACTCCCTTCCACATGCAGGGAGGAGAGCCGCCCTGGGCTGGGACTTTGGCAATATCGAAATCGATATAGTTGGCGACAAAGAGGTCCAGAAAACCGTCGCGGTCGTAGTCGAGCCAGCAGCATCCCGATCCCCAACGCACGCGGTCCTGCCAGAGCCCGGCGCGGCGCGTGACGTCGGTGAAGGTTCCGTTGCCGTTATTGTGGAACAGAAGATTCTGACCCCAGAAGCAACAGAACAGATCGTCCCAGCCGTCATTGTCGTAGTCGCCGACACAGACGCCTGTCTGCCAGCCGGTTCGCGCCAGCCCGGAGCTTTCAGTTACATCGGTAAACGTTCCGTCGCGATTGTTTTTGTAGAGATGAGAGGTAGGAGCCTTCCCCGGCGGCCAGGTTGTGTCGAGGCGTGTTCCATTGGTGAGATAGATGTCGAGCCAGCCATCGTTGTCATAGTCAAAGAAGGCCAGTCCGCTCCCCTTTGCCTCCAGGATGTAGCGCTTGTGTGTGATTCCGCCCCAGACATTCGGCGCGTTCAAGCCGGCCTCCCGTGCCACATCGACGAAGACTACCGGTACGGAGCCTGCGTCGCCGGGAGCGGCTGCAGTCTGAAAGACAGGCGCCCGCCGCCATTTCCAAAGAGGGGTGATGAGGGCATCCAGGCATGCGCTTCCCAATGCGAATCGGGAGGAGCCGAGGAAGGCGCGGCGGGAGAATCTCATGACGTGGCCTGTGAAGACGAATGCGGCCGGATGGTCGATGTTCCTCTCAGAGACGTTTCTCCAGGCTTCGCAGCCATCCTCAGTCCTCGTTCCTCCGGGCTTCGCGGCGCGTGGACTTCCTCAGGAGTGCGGCCGAGGTCTTTGCGAATCGTACGAATCATCCTATTCGACAGCGGCCAACTTCGCGCGCCGATCGCTCATCGCGTTTGCGGGGCTGAATCGCTGGAGGTCAGCCGGCGAGCCTTATCGAATTCAAGTTGAGCCTCGTCTCCTTTTCCCAGCTTGACCAGGGCCCTGCCTTCCAGGGAATGCAGGCGCGGGTTGCCGGGATCGATGCTGAGCTGCTTGCGAAGAACCCGATCCGCCTCGACATACTTGCCCTCGCGCATGCAGACGGCGCCCAACAGTTCAGCGGTCCGGGAGTCGGCGGGTCCCTCTGCGAATGCACGCTCCAGATAGGCATCGGCCGCTTCCAGTTGGCCGTTTTGAAAAGCGATGTCGCCCATGCCGGTGTTCCCCTCCACCGAACCGGGCGCCAGGCGGAGAAGCGCCTGATACTCGCTCCGCGCCTCCTCCGTCTTGCCGGAGCGTTGATCGATTTCGGCTAAGCCGATCCTCGGACCGATGCCCTCAGGGGCGAAGCGCAGCGACCTGCGGTAAGCAGAGACGGCCTGTTCATTGAGGTGCTGGGCATTGAAGAGATCTCCGCGAGCCTGCCAGAGCAGGGCGTTCGACGGGTGCCGTTGGATGGCCTCAGTTAAAGCGATGCCGGCCTGATCAAAGCGCCTAGCCCGAGTGAGAAGCTCCGCAAGCGCAAAGTTTACTTCGGCCCGCTGGGGAAACTGCTTGTTCGCCTGAGAGAGGAGATAGAGCGCCTGATCGGTCTGGTGCAAGGCGAGATAGACTCGGCTCAGCTCCAGATAGGGCTCCGGCCTCTGCGGCGCAAGCCGCATCGCGGACTCGAAGGCTCCCCGGGCCTCTTCGGGATGCCCTGCCGTCGCATAAGCCTGCCCGAGGTTCTCATAGGTTTCGTAATCTCGATCTCCGGCTGGGATGAGTTCAAACTGCCGGATCGCTTCGGCAGCCTGTCCGTACTCGGCGAAGAGCAGGCCGAGCGAGAAGCGCAGCTTGGCATTCTCACCCGCCGCAGCCGAGAGCTCCGCGGCGGTGCGGGAGGCAGCCTGCGTGGAACCGGATCCAAGATAGGCTCTGGTGAGCAGCATCAACAGGTCGGGATCTCCGGACTCCCCTGTTGGGAAGGTCTGGAGATATTGCAAAGCGCGGCTAAACTCCTTCCGGTCGACATAATAGGTCGCAAGGTTGAGCACAGCGATGCGGTTGCCGGGATCCAGCCGGAGTGCCTTTTGGAACTCCGTCATCGCCGCCTGCGGGTTCCCCGCGTGGAGATAGCTGACCGCGAGGTTGTTGTGAAAGGGAGCCCAGGCGGGATTGAGAGAGATCGCCTTGAGCAGCGCCCGGTGCGCGTCAGCATAGCGCCGCTGCTCGTCGAAGGCGACCCCAAGCAAAGCGTAAGCCTCTGCATTGCCTGGGCACCGCGGGATGGCGGATAGGAGGGTTCTGGTTGCATCGAGGGGCCGGTCTGCTTCGAGAGAGCCCTGAGCCTGCTCGAGTGCGGCGCCACAAGGATCACCGGAAGCGCCGGAGAGCTGTGCGCGGCCGCTGCTGATGGCTATCGATACGAAAAGCAGAGGCGCGGCCGCGCTCCTTACCAGGAAGAGTCTATTTCTCGGAGTAGTGTGCATCGGAGACCGCTCCCACGACTCTCATCAGCGTACTCTGGCGAAACTCCGCATCCTGCAATGCGGTGGCATGCGCTACCTGGGCGAAGAGTTTGTCCGCCTCTGCCGTTCGCCCGGCGGTGCGGTAGGCGGTCGCAAGCTGATAAGCCACCGTCGTTGAATCAGGATCAAGTTTCCGGGCATGCTCAAGATCGCCAATCGCTTCCTGAAGATGATGCGTCATCAGTAACAGTTTCCCGCGCTGGAGATAGGTATAGGGATAGTCCGGGCTGAGTTGAATGGCTGCATCCACGGTCCTCAGCGCTTCCTGGTACAGGGGGGATGAAGCAGTAAGACCCTGCCTGAAGAGCGTGTCGACCAGGAAATAGTTGAGCTTCGCGTCCGCCAAGCCTTTCTGTATCGCAGAACGAAAGGTATCGGCCGCAGCGGGATATTGGTTCTGGTCCATCAGGCAGATGCCCAGGCCCAGATAGACACTGGCCTCGTCAGGAGCGAGGGAAACGGCCTTTTCATAGTCGGCCTGAGCTTTGTGCAGGTTGCCCTGCAATGTGTAGACCACGCCACGGGTGAGAGACAGCTTGTAATTGCCGGGGAGTTGTTGAAGCCCTGCGGTCAGCAGGTCCGTGGCGGCGGGGTATTCCTGATCCCGAACCGCCAGGATCGCACGATTGAGGTAGTTGTCCTCCCCTTTGGGAAAATCCTGAATCCCCTCCTGAAAGGCCTCCTTGGCCTGAGCGGGATGGCCGCTTCGTTCCTGGGCAGAGCCGAGCAGGCTGAAGAGCTCAGCGCGCGCGATGCCCCGCTGCTTCAATGCCAGGAGGCCCTGAATGCAGTCGGCGTACTTGCCTTCCTCATAATAGGCAAGGGCAATGCCGTAGCCGCGGTCGAAGGCGTCGGGAACATCCGGCGGAAGGGCAGTGAAGACCTCGATGGCCTTGGAGTAGGCTCCCGCTTCGCCGAGCAGCCATGCGGTGCGGAAGCGCTGCTGTGGATCCAGACTGGGAGCGGCTGCTAACCGGCCGAGTTCCTCAGCCGCCTGCTGCGATTGGCCGCTCTTGATCATGGCCTCGAAATACAGCAGGGAAAGCGGAACACTCAGCTCCACTCTTGCCTGGGCCGCAGAAAAGAATCGCACCGCCTCGGAATAATTTCGCTCCTCGAAGTTATATTCTCCGAGAATGGTATTCACGGAGATATCGCCGGGGGCGAATTTGACCACGCCGGTCAACTCTTTTGCCGCCTCCGCTCTCCGGCCCTTCTGCCAATCGAGGATGCCCAGCTCTCTCTCGGCAATCCAATAGCTTGGGTCGATGGCGAGGGCCTTGCGCAATGCGGGAATCGCATCGTCCATCCTGCCGGTGAGGGCCAGGGCAATTCCTTCTCCGGTGTAGCCTTGAGGCAGATTGGGTGCGGCGCGTTCGAGAGCCTGGAAACGCTCGAGCGCCTGGGCATAGTTCTTCTCATGAAGCAGCCTCATGCCATCTTCATAGAGGCCGGCTTCGCGCTGTTCGGGCGGATCCGCGGCCTGGCCAGCGCCGAGGAGAGGGGCTGCAATCGTAGCGAGCAACAGAGCGGCGAATGCGGAGCGGAGCTTCAGACGCGAACTGTCGAATGGAAGCGCAACGTGCAAGGTAGCTTCACCTCCGCCGCGCCGGGGCCAGGGCAGAGCAGTCACACCTGGGGATTGAGCCTCAGAGCCCGGCCGCCCAGCAGTCATGCTAAGCGGCGGGCTCCACTGCGTCAACCGTCCGGAACCTCGAATCGAGGCCCGGAGCATTTTTGGTTAGAAGACAAACTTCATCGCCAATTGAATCTGTCTCGCCGGAGCTGCCGAGAGGATCCGCATGAAGGTGGAGCCGTCCACGTAGTTTGTGATGGTGCCGCCGATCGCCGCATACGAACCGGTCGCCGTGCCTCCCGGAGGCGAGAAATTGGCGCGATTGAACGAGTTGTAGCTTTCGGCGCGGAATTCGAGCAGCTTCGATTCGGTGAAATTGAAGTCTTTGAACAGAGCAATATCGCTGTCGTTATAGCTCGGTCCGCGGAATGCGTTACGGCTTACATTGCCAAAGGTGTACGGAGGCGGAACTACAAAGCAAGCTTTGTTGTACCACTCGTTCACTGACTGTTTGAAGCCGGGTGGTTTGAGTTGACATCCCGGCACAAAGTTGGCGCGTGAGGGGGTGCCAGTGTTGGCGTTATCGGCGCTTACGCTTGTGTTGAAATCGTTTCCGCTATGAATTGAGGTAATGTCGCTGAAATTCCAGCCGCCGATCAGCAGGTTGAGCCCTCTTCCTACGCCTCCGGCAAACGTCTTGCCTCGGCCAAAGGGCAACTCATAGGTTGCACTGAAGACGAAAAGATGAGGAAAGTTCTGCTCGCACGGTCCGTAGTCTCCGGCTACGTTATAAGTATTTTGCGGATAGGGGTCGAATTCTCCGCCTACGATATCGAGGCACCGGGAGTAGGTGTAGGAGAAGATGAACTGAAGGCCCTGGGAATAGCGTCTTTCGAGCTGCGCCTGGAGGCCGTTGTAGTTGGAAGGGAAGCGGTCCTCGTCTCCCTGGATTGTGCCGCCGATAAAGGGAAAGGGTTCGCCGGCCGGCTGTGCATTCGGTCCCATATTTTGCGGAAGGGGGGCATTATACCCAACCGTTCCCCATAAGTGCCGGCTCTGCGAGCCGACATAGTTGAGGTCGAGACTCATGTTGTTGCCGAACTCCCGTTCGACTCCCAGGTTGTATTGCATCGAATAGGGGATCTTGGTATTTGGTTCTCCGGCACGGCCAAAGACGGGGGTCGAACCCTGGAGGAAGGAGGCGGCGGTGGGAGGCTGGTCGAGGTAGAGCGTTGGAGATCTCCGGTTGAGACCTGTGGTCAGCTTTTGACCTCCGGATGGCCAGCTCCCGCGGGCATCCTGCGCGTCTTTGGTGAATGCATTGTGGTCGTCGAAGATGTTGAACCCGGTCCGGATGACGGTCTTCGGATTCAGGCTGTAGGCAATTCCCAGGCGAGGCTGCCACCCGTTGTATTGCGGCGCAAAGATAGTCGACCGTATGTTCGGGGTTGGCCAGGTGAGCGGGTTAGGATTCGTGGCAGTGGGTGCTGGATTGTAGGAATAGGGCATCAGCAGGCATTGTTCCTGAATCGCGCGCAGCGCCGAGGGAGCGCTGTAGTTTCCCTGCGGGCATCCGGTGTTCCACATGGAAAAGATATTGTTCTTGTAATGCGGAGGCGCCTGGAAGTCCCAACGCATGCCGGCCTGTATGTTCAACTTTCGCGAGACCTGCCATTTGTCCTGGATATAAGCGCCAAGCCAGTAATTATTAATATCCGCATACGTGATCCCGGTGAAGACGTTGTACCCGGAGGGAAGGTCCATGAGCATGCTGGCGAGCCCGTCACCGGTGGAGGCGACGTTGACATCCCCCGTGGTGAGCGCGGTGGTCGGGTACTGGTCGAATGTAAATTGACCTCCGAAACCGTTGTCGAATGAGTGCGTATGCAGGTAGAGAAACCCGGTGCTGATGGAGTGATTTCCTGCCGTCTTCTCTACGTCGTCATTGAACTGGTAGATTCGCGTAGGCCCCATGGGCACGGCAAACTGGGCGCTTCCGTTGAAGCTGCGGGGGCCGATGTTGAACTCCGGAGCCAGTTCAATTCCATCCTGGACGGGAAGAAAGGCGGCGCCGTTGACGGCATTGATCAGTCCTGTGCCCGCAGGCTGGTTCACCAGGCCGTAGTGCATCCAGGTATATCCAAAGCGCGCGGTTGTCAGGAGGGTTGGGCTGAAGAGGTGCGTGTAGCCTGCCGTGATCATCTTTGCATGGTTCAGGTTGATCTGTGCGCCATATTTCTGGGAGGTAGGCGCGGTCTGATTCGGCTGCGAATAATAGAACTTGGCGAATGCCGCATCATTGTTTCTGAAGGTGTGGTCGAGGTTTCCGCCAAACTGGTTGGAGTGAATGATGGTATGTCCAACATAACTGTAGTTGGGCAGGGAAGCTCCGCCGGGACCGTAGTTGGGAGCGTAGTAAGTCGCATTCAGATAGTTCAAAGCCACTTTATTGAGCGGCATGACTGAGGTTATGTTGTTGTTGGGGATCGGATCGCGGACCAGTTGACCGTTGACCGTGCGGGTGCTGTATGGATTGTAAAGTTGACCCACCATGATGGGCCTTCCGAGAACGTCATAAGCCGGGGCGCCCGTGGAGGTAGTAGCCTGGCGATTGGTGAGGAGATCGGAGAAATCCCCGCTCATCTCGGCCGAGGTCGGATTGCCGGCAAGCGCCGAGATACCCTGGTCGGACTTGAAGCCCTCCCAGAAGCTGAACCAATGGGTATTTTGCTTTCGTCCGTCATAGAACGGCAGCATGACGGGACCGCCGAGGGTAAAGCCGTACTGATTCTGGACGTAGCTCGGTTTCGGCCGGTTAGCGAGCTTGTCGATATAGTTCGAAGAGTTTAAAACGTCGTTACGGACAAATTCCCAGAGATCGCCATGGAGCTGGTCCGTACCT
>DASYYO010000372.1:0-9609 GCA_035933805.1 Acidobacteriaceae bacterium
GACGGCGGGGTGGTCAAGATTCTCGACTTCGGCCTCGCCCGCCGCCTCAATCCCGCCGAGGCCGGGTTCGATCCCGCCAAGCCGGCGCGCCGCGACTCGCAGACCGGTCCACCCAAATCGACCTATACCGCGCGCGGAGGAACAATCGCCTACATGGCGCCCGAACAATTCGTCACCGGGCAGAGCAGCGTGCAGAGCGACATCTTTGCCCTCGGCGTCATCCTCTATGAGCTGGTAAGCAGCCGGCATCCCTTTGTCCGCCCGGATGGGGAAGACTTTCAGAGCGCCCGCGCCATCCAGTTCGCCGATCCTCCTCCGCTCTCCGAATGCTGTCCCCAGGCTCCTCCCGAGTTGAATCGCGTCATCTTCACCTGTCTGGAGAAGACGCCGAGCGAGCGCTACTCCTCGGCCGCCGACGTTCGCGAGTCGCTCAAGACCATCATGAAAACCGTGCAGATCGAGGTTGGGATTCTGCCCGCAGAGGCCGCCAGTCTGCACATTCCCGCAGCCGAGCGGGAAAAACGCGCCACCGGACTTCTCTCCCTGCTCGCCGAGCGCTTTCGCGAATCCGCCGATATGCAGGAGAAGGAAGACACGATTCTGGTGCTGCCCTTCCAGAACTTCGGCCAGGCTGAGGCGGCGCCCCTCTACGGCTACGCCCTCGCCGATGCCATCGCGGCCCGCCTCGCCCGCATGTCCTCGCTCGTAGTGCGGCCCTCCAGCTCGCTGATGCAGCTCTCGCTTCCGATGCAGCGCCTGGACCCGCTGGCCATCGGACAAAAACTGCTCGTGCACTGGGTCCTGGCCGGCAGCTTCATGCGTTCCGGCCAGGGCTTCGATCTCAACTGGCAGCTGCTGGACGTGCCCGGGCACAGCGTCCGTTCCGGCGGCTCCATCAGCATTCCATCCTTTGACCTGATCGCCGTTCAGACGGAGATCTGCAATGAGGTCTTCGCCACCCTTCAGGGCCTGGGCAAGCTGCAGCAGAAACCTGAGGCGGCCCGCAGCGCTCCTCTGGCCGCGCCTCTCTCCGAGGAGTATCTCCAGGCCCGCGCCTTTCTCTCCTCCTTCCTCTCCCGCACCGGCGCGCGCAGCGATCTCGACAAGGCCCGCGAGATGCTGGACAGCGTCGTCGAGCGCGACCCCCGGTTCGCCCCCGGCTGGAGCGCCCTGGGCATCACCCATCTGCACTATGTCCGTTACGGCTTCGGCGGTCAGATGCATCTGCTGGCCGCGCGCCGCAGCTTCGACCGCGCGCTCGAAATCGATCCCGGCTCCGTCGAGGCCAACCTTTACCGCGTCTATCTCCTGCTCTCGCGCGGGGAAAAAGAGAGCGCCCGCCACGGCATCGAGCATCTGCTGCTCACCGCCGACAACGAATGGAACGTCCACCTGGTCGCCGGACAGACGCTGCGCCTCGACGGCATGTATGAAGAGGCTCTGGAGCAGTTCAACCGCTCCCTCCAGCTCGATCCCTCGAACGCTCCCGTCATCTACAATCACCGCGCGCGTGTGTATCAGTATCAGAATCAATTGGAGCTGGCCGATGAGGAGCTGCAGAAGGGCCTCGCGCTCGAGCCGAAGCATCCGCTGCTTCGCACCTCGGCCGCCTACCAGCAGATGCGCCAGGGAGACATGCAGCGGGCCATCCAGATCCTCGAAGCTGTCATCCGCGATGACACCAGCATGCGCATCGCCTTTCCCACGCTCGCTCTCTGCTACGTCCAGGCCGGGGAGCGGGAGCGCGCCTCAGCGCTGATTGAGGAAAATACCCTGTCGGCGGCCGAGGCCGATAGCGAGATGGCCTACCGGCTGGCAACCTACTTCGCCGTCGAGGGCGACGAGAGCGAAGCCCTGCACTGGCTGCGCCGGGCAATCTATCTCGGCAATGAGAACTATCCCTGGTTCTCCAGGAACCCTGCCTGGAACCGCCTGCACGGCCACACCGATTTTGAAAGAATTCTTGAGGACCTCAAGAAGAGCTACCGCCGCAACCAGAAAACCTGGCACCGCCTTCTCGCCCGCGTCCCAAAAGAGAAGCGCCCCTGACCGGCGCCCTTTGGGCTTTTCCCGATCCAATCAAGCAGCGCCTTTGGGAAACCACAACCCTCCGCAACAGGCCCTTATGCAGCTCCTCAGCCAATCGAGCAGCGGCCAGGGGAAATCCCAACCCGCACCAGCCCTTTCAGCGAACTCCTCTAGTGGATCCCTTCCAGCGTGGCGGCCGCACGGTTCAGAGCGGCCGTCAAAGCCTCCAGTTGGCTTTGTGCGCGCGCAGGGTCGCGGGCGTCGATCGCCTCGTTCACCCCGGGAATCGCTACAGCCGCATAGCCCGTGTACTCTCCCGGCGCATAGATGGTGTGCTTGTACCAGGGCCTATCCGGAAGGCCCTGCGGGGCCAGCAGATCCGTCTCCACCCGGCGCAGCGAGGCATTCAGGGTGCAGAGGTCTCCAGCGGGCGAGCTCTGTTTGGAATACGCCGCCGTGGCCGCTGTCTCAAATCGCTCGGCAGCCGTGAAGGCCGCGCGGAAGTCCACCGGCGCGAGCGCCTCGCTCGTGGCGCGCGTTCGCGCCGACTCCAGGTAGCCGAGGATCTGTCTCCCATAGCCAACATAGTCATAGGGCAGCACGTCGGTGTCCGCCATGTGCAGCGCCTCCAACCCGAGCATCCGCGCCATCTGCTGCTCATAGGCGAAGCCGGGGTCGGCATTCATCACAAACCAGGCGTAGTTATCAAAGACCGAGTGATAGACGCCATAGGGTCCCACCGAGCCAATGTCGGTCGAAGGCACGCCGAGGTGTTGCAAAAAAGGCGTGAAATCAGAGCCGCTCCCCAGGTCACCTACCCGGGCCTCTCGCCCTTCCGGAGCCGGCGTCTCGTTGAACACGCCGAAGCGCGGCCGCGCCGCAGTCCTGGCCTGCTCCTGCTGCCATTCCTGGTAGACCGAGCCGCCCTGCGGGCTGGGAACCTCGGCGGAGATCTCGCGGACGAACTCCTTGAGCGAGGGAACGGCGAAGGCCTCAAAGCGCGGGCCGGTCACCGCCACGTCGGTGTTGAAGTAAGCCACCGCCTTCGCCAATTCGGCAGCATGCTCCTCCGCCCATTCAGTTGAGCCGATCAGGCCCTCTTCCTCCGCATCCCAACTGCAGAAGTAAAGCGTCCGCTTCGGCTTCCATCCCTCGCTCAGCAGGGAACCGATGCCGTGCACCGCCTCCAGCATGGCCACTGTGCCGCTGCCGGGGTCGGCCGCACCGTACACCCACGCATCCCTGTGATTGCCCACTAGGACCCACTCATCCGGCGCTTTCACGCCTTGGATCTTTCCAACAACATCCCAGATAGAGCGCTCAGCGTAATCCATCTTGAGCTGCAGGTGGACTCGGACCGCTCCCACGCCGCCAACGTGGTAGCTGAACGAGAGGGCGCCCTGCCAGTCGCGCGGCGCTTCGAGACCGCCCAGATGCTTGAGCACGGGAGCAGCGTCCTCAAAGGAGAGCGGGATCGAGGGAATCGAGGGCAGGCTGGTTATCTGCGAGAGCGGCAGCCGCTGCGAATCCGGCAGGTTCGGCACCGATGCGACTCCGGGGGTGGTGGCGTCGCCGGGATATTTGAAGAGATATTGCACCGATCCGCGCTGCACCGCGGTACCCGGCCTCCACGGACCGTGAGGATACTGGTCGCCCTGGAAATAGCCGTCATCGGCCGGATCCGAGTAGAGGATCACGCCGGCCGCTCCGTGCTGCTGGGCGATATAGACCTTGACGCCGCGGAAGTTGGCTCCATAGCGCACGATCACCAGCTTTCCCCGCACGTCAACGTGTCTCTCCTCCAGCCAGGCAAAGTCCTGCGGACGTCCATAATTCGCATAGACCACATCGGCGGTCACGTCCCCTGAAGGAGAAGAGCCGTTGAATGCGGGAAGCACCCGGGGATCGTCCTCAAAGCGATCGTCGTCGACATGCTCGCGGCTGGGTCCGGTCATCAGAACGGCGCCGTTGGCGTCGGTCGCCTGAAGATAGACCTCCCGGGGCAGATTCATCCACGCCTTGTATTCCACGATTTTGGTGTCCAGCCCGGCGGCCTTGAACTTCTGTGCGAGATAGACGGCGGTCGCATAGTCTTCGACGGACCCGGCCACATGCGGAGCGGCAGTGAGCGTCCTCATCTCCTCGGCCGCTAAAGCCTTGTCGGGAACGGCGAGAAATTTGCGGTCGATCTCCGACTGCAGGGCAAAGTCGCGGTAGCCGAAAACCTTCGTCGGAAGTGCAGGCCCCTGCGCGGGAACCGCGGATTCCTGCGCGGGAGTCGCAGGCTCTTGCGCACGAATCGCAGGCCCTTGCGCGAAGAGGAGGAGCAGGCAGAAGAGCGTGGGTCGGGTGAACTGCACGGGTAAGGCTCCTCGGGAGCGGTGCTGCGAAGCTCTTGCAGACCTCACAGCTTACACCAAAGAGCGGCAGGCAGCGGGCGGGTGGCTCTCGCGGTTCCCGGGGAACAGGCGAGGGAGCGTCCGCTGCCCGAAACCCGCCGCGCCGGAGTCTTTCGGCGCAGCGGGTTTCGGGCTGTCTTCTTACGCCACCAGCTGCGCGCAGTGCGAGCAGCGCTTGGCGGCCATTGGGATCTCGCTCAGGCACTCCGGGCACGGCTTGGTGGTCACTACCGGAGTCGGCTTCGGCCGGAATTTCGCCAGAAGCGTATTCACCGGAAGAACTACGAGGAAGTAGATCGAAGCTGCGATGATCAGAAACGAGATCAGCGCATTCAGGAAGTCGCCGTACTTGATCACTCCGCCGTGGATGGTGAGCGTGAGGAATGAGAAGTCCGGCTTGCTCACGATGGCCGCGATCAGGGGATTGATAATGTTGGTGACGAGCGACGTGACGATCGCGCCGAACGCAGCGCCGATCACTACGGCAACAGCAAGATCAACGACGTTGCCCCGTAAGATGAAGTCGCGAAATCCCTTGAGCATTCCGTTCTCCTTTGGAAAGAATTCTCTCTTCGAGCGTGCTGGGAAATCGTACCCTAAGACATGCAAGAGTCAGCAAGGAAATTGTTTGAATTTCCCCCGGTTCTCTCGAGGGTGGTCTAACCTCTGCCGGCCTTCGCGGCGCGCGGAGCCTTGGATGAACGCAAAGCGATGGATGAACGCAAAGTCCTGGATGAACGCGAAGCCAGGGATGGACGCGAAGCCATGGATGGACGCGAAGCCATGGATAGAATGGAGCCGCGCATGAACAAGATCGTTCTCGACGCTGACGAGGCGGTTCGGGATATCCCCGATGGCGCGACTCTCATGCTGGGCGGCTTCGGCCTCTGCGGAATCCCGGAAAATCTGATTGCCGCCCTGGTGCGCAAGGGCGTCCGCGGACTGCATACCATCAGCAACAACATGGGGATCGACGGCTTCGGCATGGGCCGGATGCTTGAGGCCGGCATGATTCAGTCTCACACCGGCAGCTATGTGGGGGAGAACAAGCTTCTGGAAGAGAAGGTGATCCGCGGCGAACTCGACCTCACCCTCATCCCCCAGGGAACACTGGCCGAACGCATTCGCGCCGGAGGGGCGGGGATTCCCGCCTTCTACGTCCCGGCCGGCATTGGCACCATGGTCGCCGAAGGGAAGGAGACCCGCACCTTCGACGGACGGGAGTATCTTCTGGAGCGGTGGCTCAAGGCCGACTTCGCCCTGGTAAAGGCATGGAAGGGCGACCGGCTGGGTAATCTCATCTATCGCAAGACCGCGCGCAACTTCAATCCGATGATGGCCGCCGCGGCGCGCGTGACCATCGCCGAAGTGGAGCATCTGGTGGAGTGCGGCGGGCTGCCCCCCGATGAGATCGTCACGCCCGGCGTCTATGTGCAGCGGATCTTCGCTGGCCGCCACTACGAAAAGCGGATCGAGAAACGGACCGTGCGCAGAGCCCTCGCATGACCTCCGTTTGCTTCCTGCCGCATCGAACTTCGGCGAGTGACCATCGGACCTCCTGCCTCGTCTAACGCAGACATGGGACTCTGTTCAAAATACGATACGATCCGATTTCGCAGTCTGCCGTCCCCATCCCTGAGATTCGCGCCGGAGGCGGTGGTCTTCGCCCTGGTTGCAGGGTCTCTGCTGTTCTCCACGCCCGGATTCTCCCAGTCCGCAAAAAGCGGCGCGCCGGGAGCGCAAAGCAGTGCGCCTGCAGACACGAGCCAATCTGTTCCTCCGCCGGCCAAACCCGTCACCGTGCACGTATTCAAGCCTGTCACGCTCACCGTAACGGTTCGAGACAAAAAGGGCAGGCCCGATCCGAATCTATCCAAAGACGACTTCACCCTTCAGCAGGACGGGCGCCCGCAATCGATCACCTCGTTTGTTCAGGATGGCAGCGGGCCGATGACCGTCGGCATCCTGATCGACACGACGAGCGGCCAGCACAATCTTCTCGACCAGGAGCGCACCGCCAGCAAGAGCTTCCTGGATCAGACAGTGCAGAGCAACGACCACGCCTTTGTCGTTCACTTCGACAAGGACGTAGAGCTGCTGCAGGACCTGACCGCCGATCACGGCAAGCTGGACTCCGCCGTTCAACTGCTGCAGACACAATATGAGCAGCAGAGCCCCAACCCCAATAATCAGGATGGCTCCGCAAACCGCCGCGGCGGCACCACCCTTCTCTACGATTCGATCTTCCTCGGCTGCGATGAGCTGATGAAGAAGCAGACCGGCCGCAAGGCCATCGTGGTCATCTCCGATGGGGTCGATCGGGGCAGCAAGGAATCGCTGGTGAACGCGATCGAGGCGGCGCAGCGGTCCGGAACCATGGTGTACGCCGTCTACTTCTCCGACCACGAGCGCAGTCAGAACCCGTTCAACCGGCGCAATGGCGGTGGGAACCAGGGCGGCGGCTATCCCGGCGGAGGGGGCTATCCTGGCGGCGGCGGAGGCTACCCTGGCGGCGGCTATCCCGGTGGAGGGTATCCCGGCGGAGGCTACCCCGGCGGCGGCTACCCCGGAGGTGGCTACCCCGGCGGAGGCTATCCGGGCGGCTATCCTCCCGGACAAACCCCTCCGCCCAACTCTCCCGGCAACTATCCTCAGGCGCATGTCGACGGCAAGAAGATCCTTGCCCAGATCGCATCGGAGACCGGCGGTCATCTCTTCGAGGTCTCCCATCACGATACGATCGACGGCATCTATGCCAGCATCTATGAGAATCTGCACAACCAATATCTGTTGACCTATACGCCTTCTCAGACCGACGTGCAGGGATTCCATCGCATCAGCCTCACGGACAAAAAGAAGGATGCCATCATCGAAGTCGCCCCCGGATATTATCCCGAGGATTAGATCGCACTCTGCCCGAGCACGTAGAATGAAAACCTGCCCGCATCACGTTGGCAGGACCGGCTGGAAGCACCGGCGGTTCACGGCCTCCCGGCAGCGCGCGGGGACTCGAGCCTTCTTGAATCTCTCACGCAGGTAACCTCCCATGGCCTCGCCCGGTCCATTGCTCCTCGATCCCTCGCCAGCCCTGCGGCCTGAGCCGGTCACGCTCACCGGCCGGCGCGTCACTCTCACTCCGCTTGATCCCCGCCACTCCGAGGCTCTTTACAAACGGACGCACGGCGAGCAGAGAGAGCAGTTGTGGCGTTACCTTCCCAATGGGCCGTTTCCCGGCGAGGCCGCCTTCCGCTCCGTGATGGAGCAGCGATCCGCCTCCCGGGACCCGCTCTATCTCTCGATCATCGAGAACGCCACCGGGGAGTGCACCGGTTGGGCCTCGTTCCTGCGGATCGAGCCCGCCCATCGCTCGATCGAGGTGGGCAGCATTCTCTTTACACCGGAGCTGCAGCGCACTCCCGCGGCCACCGAGGCGATGTACCTGATGGCCCGCCATGCGTTTGAGGATCTTGGATATCGCCGCTACGAATGGAAGTGCGACGCCTTGAATGCGCCTTCGCGCCGCGCCGCTCTGCGTCTGGGCTTCCGTCCGGAAGGGATCTTTCGCCAGCACATGATCATCAAGGGCCGCAATCGCGATACCGCGTGGTTCGCTATGCTCGACGGCGAATGGCCGGCCAGGAAAGCAAACTTCGAACGCTGGCTGGCTCCGGAGAACTTCGACCACTCTGGAGAGCAGAAACTCTCCCTCTCTGCCCTGAATCAGGCAGGCTGAGCCGGCCCTCCTGGCTCGCGGCGAATCTGCCCACTCGTCCACCCGTTTCCGTTGGGGTTACAGCGAAATCTGGTTCACCCGCCCAACCGGCCTTTGGGCGCCCCTCGTTCCTCCGCCGAAGGCGGGCGTACGTGCGATGATCCGGGAACACTTCCGACTGGTTTTCCAGAAGGCAACCGCCTCATCTGCGACGTTTCGGTGATTGCGGCTCCCACTTTGCCTCCATACAGTGGAGCAGATTGGAGGGCAACGCCCATGAACAACACCGGGACAGTCATTGGAAAAGGCATCTGCATTCGCGGCGAGATCTCAGGAGCGGAAGATTTCTTCCTCGATGGAGTGATCGAAGGCACCATTACCCTCGACGACAACCGGCGGCTGACGGTCGGGCCCAACGGCCTTGCCCAGGCCGACATCGTCACCGGCGACCTGGTCGTCTTCGGCCGGGTCGAGGGAAGCGTGAAGGCCAACTCGCGCGCCGAATTAAAGCGCACCGCCGCTTTCACCGGCGACCTGACCGCCTCCCGCCTCTCCATTGAAGACAATGCCACGATGCAAGGCTATGTCGATCTCTCGGAAACAATCGTCGCGGTCAAGAAGCCAGTCGCTGCCGAGATGCCGGCAGAGATGGCCGGGATCGAAGAGATGGAGCCCGCCGAAGTAGAAGTATACGAACAGGCAGTCTAAGCCAGCTCAACCACGGGAGACCACGAGAGGCCGAACACTCTCGTGGTCTTCTACGACCCCCGGAAGCCGCGAAAGTTGCGCGCCCCATCTTTCGCGGAGCTCTTCCGCAAGCGACGGGGCGCCACAGATCCGCGTCCCGAATCATTCCATTTCTCCAAAAATCCCTAGGCAAAAGCCAGAAAAACTGATCTTGGCGGGTGACCCAGACCCCCACGACGCCAACGACGTTGGGTGCTCTACGTTCGTCCGACCAAGGCGGGCGTACGTGGGGTGATCAAGGCATCTGCCCGAATATGTAGTGAACAATGAGGGACAGGATGAATGCCGGTTCGAAGGGGCACGGAAACGAAGCTGCACCGGCAAAGTCATAAATCGACGAACAGGCAGCCGGAGGGGCGTCTCAGTGCGGCGAAAAAGGGTCATAATCACCGCATAATATACGGTGATTACCCTTGCCGTTGCGGTGAATAGGCGCTACATTCGATGCAGATGATGCGGAGAAAAAAAGCTCACGCCTACATCCACGAGCGCGCGGACTGGCCTCGCTTTCGCTGGGATCGCGAACGGATTGCCGCGCGCCTGTTCGATGTGCGGCACCGGCAGGGACGTCTGATCGGCCGCATGGAGGGCCTTGGCTTCCAGTTGCGAACCGAAGCCGTCTTGCAGACGCTGACCGAAGACGTGCTCAAATCGAGCGAAATCGAGGGCGAGAAACTCGACCGCGATCAGGTCCGATCGTCGATCGCGCGCCGCCTCGGCATT
>DASYYO010000400.1:0-5720 GCA_035933805.1 Acidobacteriaceae bacterium
CGGCCTGCTGCCCGATCTCTTTCAACTGAATGCGGGCCGCTTTTATCTTCAGATGGCGAGTGAGCCGGACAAGAAGCGGGCTCTGGACCTGGTCAGGCAGCTCCTTCGTCCGCACCACCTGGTCTTCATCGGCGTGATCGATCCGATCAACCCGGCGGTCGAAACCGCCGCAGAGGTCCGCGATCGCATTCTTGAAGCCGCATCCTTGATACCCGTGCGGCAACTGGGCGCCACAGATGATTGCGGATTCGCACCGTTCGCGGATGACACGTCCACCGCGCGCGAGATTGCGTTCAGTAAAATTCGCGCCCGGGTCGCCGGCGCAAAGCTTGCCGAACAGGCGCTCGGCCTCTAGAGAAGGGCGATCTTTCCTGTCGTTCGTTTAAGGGATCTGCAAATCCATCTGCCAAATCGCCCGCGGTGGTTCCCGCACACCCCAGCTTCACGCGCAAAGCTCGCCGGACTCCAGCATGACCAAATCGCGTGCAAATCAGCGATTACCGAAGCCGAACTCCAATACGGGTTGGCGAAGAGTCCGCATGCGAAGGTTCTCGAATGATTTTCTGGGATTTGAATGGTCGGGGAGAGAGGATTTGAACCTCCGACCCCCTGGTCCCGAACCAGGTGCTCTACCAGGCTGAGCCACTCCCCGAACTCGCTTTGGAAGGAAGATCGCGGGCAGAAAGGCTCCCCTGGCAGTTGCCTCCTGAGCGCCCACGAACTCCTCCTGAGTGTATCAGAAACGGGGAACCAGCCGCTGCCTTCGCAGACCGGCGGCATTGCTGAAAAACGGCGAACCCCTTCGGCTCATTTGCTAGCCGTCCGGCCGTCCATGACCGTCTGAATCAGATCGCCGAGCTGATCGGCGGTGAATTCGTTGCCGTCCAGATTCGCCACCAGTCTTCCATCCCGTCCGATGACCGCCGTGTGCATCGAGTGCGCCAGCATGCCTTCGTCGCTCCAGACGCTCATGCCAAACATGTGGCAGACGCGCCGGATCTCGGGAACCGGGCCGGTCAAAAAGTACCAGCCCTTCTCATTCGCCTTCCACGTGGAGGCATACTTTGCCAGCACCGCGGGAGAGTCGTTCTGCGGGTCGAAGGTGATGCTCAGCAGCACCAGGTCCTTCCCCATGCGTCCGGCAAACCGGCGCTGAACACGGCCGAAGTTGTTCGCCAGCCGGAAGCAGTAATTGGCAAAAGGACAGCGCGTATAGAGAAAGCTGACCGCCACGGTCTTTCCGGCAAACTCCGACAAATGGACGGGCTTGCCGGATTGATCGGTCAGGGCAAAGTCGGGAACGGGCTGGCCGGCCGCCAACAACTCCTTGCTGGTCTCCGGGGCCAGCATCTTGCCCAGCATCTCCATTCGCCTGACGGCAAGCGGCTCCGCATCCGTATTCACGTAATGGTGAATTCGAATCTGCTCGGCGACCGGCGCACCGGCGTGCGCGCCCGGCTCCGCCACCAGCGTGAAGTCAATCATCACGCCCGGCTGCAGGGCGGCCAGATCCGCGGGATCGGCCACCGTGAAGCTCATCTCCATCGCATCCATAAAGCCGGGAATCTCCGCGCACGAGACAATGATCGTCTTCGGCCGCTCGACCTTCAGGACAATTCCGAAGGTCGCAAATCGCTGCGCGCCCAGCGCGCTCCTGCCCGCGAGCAAAAGCAACGCCGTCAGCAAGAGAGAGGATATCCGGCGCCACCGGCGGGCTGTCTCTTGCTCAATTCCGGCGACGCCTCTCATTGGCTGGCTCGCAGGCTGCGCGAGGCCGGCCGGCCGCCCAGCCGGTAGCCAGGCATCGAGCGTTTCGAATATGCCGGCTTGAGCTCTTCTATTTCGAGGAACTCGTCCATGGGAACGTTCTTGAAGGTTTGCGTCGTTTTGCTGCCCGGCCAGCGAACCGCCAGGCTGACGATGCGTGCCGCCGGGCCCAGGCCGATCTCCTGCGCCAGAGGCGATGCGCCCCAGGAGCCGCCGCTGCCGACGTCCCGATAGAACGACTGCTGGCTGTGGTCCCGGTTCTCAACCACCACTTCGATCCTCGCCCCAATGCCGGCGCGGTTGGTCTTGACCCCGCGCAGCTTCACGTTGATCCAGTGATTCGCGCTGCCGGGATTGCGAAAGACACGGATCGGGTGCGCGTCGGAAGGAACCGCCCCGCCCATCTCCACCACAATGTCCTGATGTCCGCGATTCTCCAGATCGGCAAAGGAGATGCCATGCGTCTTGTGCAGCTCTCCTGTGCCGGACGAGGCCGAGATATCGACAAACTTCTTGCCCGCCTTGTTGCGCAGCAGCACATTCGGGACCAGGGAGGCATACTCCGCGCTGCCGGTGCCAAGATAGATGTCCAGAAACCCATCGTCATCGACGTCGCCGAAGTTCGCGCCCATCGGCATGTACACCTTGTCGAGGCCCACTTTTGCCGTCACATCCTCAAAGGAACCATTGCCCAAATTCCGGTACAGCTTGAGAGGATGGCCGTTGTTCGGCAGCTTGAGATAGGTGCGCATCGTCTCGTCAACCGAGCTGTAGTCGCTGGTGACGAAGAGATCCGGCCGGCCATCGTTGTCGTAATCAAAGAACCATGCGGTAAAGCTGGCCCATGACTTCTCCACCCCGGCACGCGCCGCGACCTCCGTAAAAGTATTGTCCCCATTGTTGTGGTAGAGAAAGTTTTTGCCGCGCATATTGGAAACGAAAAAGTCGGCATAGCCGTCGCCATCGTAATCCGCGGTCACTACGGCTTTGCTGAAGGCGCTGCGATCGATTCCCGCCGTCCCGGAGATGTTTTCAAAGGTGCCGTCGCCCTTGTTGCGATAAAGCTGGCTCGGGCCCTTCTCGTTGCCGACAAAGAGATCCACCCAGCCGTCGTTGTCGATGTCGGCCCAGACCGCGGTCTGGGTGGCGAACAGTTCACTGCCCAGGCCCGCCTGCCGGGCGACATCGGTAAAGGTGCCATCGCAATTGTTCTTGAGCAGGCTGAGGGGAAAGGGCGCCTGCCATCCTCCGCGCAGAACAAGAACATCCATACATCCGTCGTTATTGAAGTCGGCCTGAAGAAAATTCTCGCCCGCCGGGATCTTCGACAGCCCCGAGCGCTCGCTCCAGTCGGAGAAGGTGCCGTCCCCATTGTTATGGAAGTAGTGCAGATGATCGCAGGCGTCATAACCGCTGGTGAGCACGTCGAGCAGGCCGTTGTTCTCAAGATCCTCGACCAGCATGCCGCCGGCGATCTGCTTCAGGGCGAGCCCGGCCTGTTTGGCAACATCCTCAAACCGCCCGATGCTCTCGGCAGGATCGATCGCGGCAGGAGCCGTGATGCGGTATTCGGCCGGCACCCCATCCGGATATTCGCCGAGCGTCAGATAGGCGACGTTCAGCTGCCACTTCACTTCCAGATCATCCGGCTTTTGCTTGAGATATTTCAGAAAGTATTCAATCGCCCGTCTGGAATCGGCAGGATCCGCGAAGCGCTCGCGCGGATTCTTCGGCGGAAAAATGCAGCGATCTCCCGGATCTGTATACAACCCGTTCTTCATCTCCGCGCGATGGAGGTAGGCGCTCCCCAGCACCTCTTCCATCACCGGGACAGCAGGCGGCAGGCCGGCCTGAACGATCGAGTAGCATTTCAGCCACTCGTCGATGGCCTCGTCCATGTCTCCTTTGTAGGAGGCAAGAACCGCCGCGGCGTAGTGGTATTGCATCTGCTCGGTGGGGCTGAAATTGACTGCCTGGGGAGAATGGAGAAGCTGCTGAATGCTGCTGGTCAGCGCCGGCAGCAGCGGCCCATCGTGAATATGGCAAACGCTCGCCATGTCGCGGTTCCAACCCTCAGGCTTGGGAATCGTCTGGAAGGCCGCCTCCACATCCATCAGGCCGGAGGTATCCGGCGGCAGCCGGACAATGTCCTGCCCCGAGAGAGGCAGGCTGACGCCATCCATGCCGGGATCGGGCCCTGCCTCCTCCGCGTTCTGGCCGCGCGGTGCTGATGCAGCAGCCGGAGCAGGTGGTTCTGTTCCGCGCTCGGAGGCTGTCCCTGCTTCGGCGTCCGGGACCTGGTCGACTTTGAGGATCGCGTAACCCGAGGGAATACGCACGATCCCTGAAACCTCTCCGGGATGCAGTCCCTCCATGGCGCTGCGCAGCTCGCTTCGCAGACCATTGGGGGTAACCACTCCAAGGGAGCCGCCCTCCGAGGCAGTGGGGTCGACCGACTCTGCCCTGGCGACCGCCGCGAAATCCTTCCCGGCTCTGAGTTCACGGACGACCTGCTCTGCCTTCTGCGCCGTCTCTACCACGATGATCCGCACCGGAAGGCCCGCATTCTGCGGACGCACCGTGGCGCAACAGACCCATAACAGTCCACACGCAGTCCAGCGCAGAAACGATCGTCGCCACGAACCTGGCAGGGCCACCTTCCAATATCCTCCGCAGCCTCCAATTCTATGCTTCGGTCCTCTGCGTTTCGCCGGACCGGCGGCCATCGCGGCGGGGTGGCGGCTTCGGAGCCTCGCGTGCTCCATCGTTGACGAAGCCGGAGTCATCCATGCTCAGAACTCATCGCAGGCAATCTGGTGGAGGGGTACACCAAGCTCTGCCAGCATCCTATTACATGCCTGGACCATCATGGGCGGCCCGCAGAGGTAGTACTCTGCAGCGGCTGGGTTGGCATGGGTGCATAGATACTTCTCCAGTACGACTTCATGGATGAAGCCAACGTGACCGCTCCATTGATCGTCGGGCTGAGGCGCGGAAAGAGCAAGGTGAAAGGAGAAGTTACGGCGGAATTGCGCGAGACCTTCGAAAAAGTCCTGGTAAAAAATCTCCTGTGTCGAACGGGCGCCATACCAATAACTGATTTTGCGAGCGGTGTGGCCGTCTTCCAGAAGACTGGAGAGATGAGCACGCAATGGCGCCATGCCAGCACCGCCTCCGATATAGATCATCTCGCGCTGTGTTGGCCTTATGTGGAAATCTCCAAAGGGGCCGACACCGGTTACGATGTCGCCGGGTTTTAGACTGAAGACGTAGCTGGAACCAATGCCCGGAGGACAATCCTGGCCGAAAGGCGGCGTCGCGATCCTCACGTTGAATCGCAGGAGATGTTCGGTCTGACGGTTACTCGCGATCGAGTAGTTGTTGCGGCGGCCTTCCACAAGATTATGGGCAACAAGATCGAAGAGGTGGTGGTTCCTCCATACAGCGGCGAAGGGTTCAGGGACATCGAAGTCACTGAAGCGGATCGAATCGAAGACCGGGATGTCGAGCTGCAAATAGTCCCCGGGGATAAACTCGAATACTCCACCAGGCTCCACGCACTCGAGGATCAGCTCCTTGATGAAGGTGGCGACGCTGCAGTTGCTGATCACGCGGAAGCGATACTTCTTTTGTTCGCGCGCGCCGGAGCCGCCTGCGCAGGAGACGTTGACCCGAATGCGATTGTTTTGTTCTTCAATCGGGTAGGTTGCGAGCCCGCGACAGACGGGAGTTCGCGATGGGGAGCCGTCGATGAGATTGAAGCGGCCATTGTGCTTAGAGCATTCAATCATCTTGCCCAGGACCAGGCCCTCAGAGAGGTGCACATTGCCGTGAGTACAGATTCCGTCGGTGGCATAGAGGATACCTTCGTGATCCCGATAGAGCGCAAAGGTCTTTCTTCCGAGGTCGAAGCGTACGATATCGCCCGCTCCCAGGGCAGCTGCTGGACATGC
>DASYYO010000432.1:0-4224 GCA_035933805.1 Acidobacteriaceae bacterium
TCCGTACCAGCTTTGCAGCTTGCCCCCGCTGCCGTGTACACCGAACTCCGGATACTCCTGAGGGAAGACCGGCGGCTCCGCGGTCCAGAATGAATGCGTGGATTGAAGCCGATGCATGGTATCGGCTGAGCCCAGCTCTCCCGATTGAACTGCGAAGGCGATCAGACCGACCGCGAGAAGAAGAAGGCAGCGCGGATCGCTGAACCAACGGCGAAGACCAGAGCTGAGCATTCGCACAGTCCCTTTCTGAAGCATCCCAGCGCAAGCGCGGCCGGCTATGGAACGGCAATCACGGCGCGGAAAAGATGAGAGCGGGGTGAACCACAGAAGAAGGCCGGGCGTCGTCCTGGGAGCCGGCGAGTCTTCTTCAATAGAGGATCTGACTCTGGATGAAGGTCTCGGGCGTGCCGTCCCTGGGATCGACAAAGATCACATCTTTGGGATCTCGCCGCGGCGTGTCTACCGAGAAGACCACGAAAGGCTCCTCCAGAATCTTCGGCAGGCCATGCACCGTTCCCCGCTTGAAAAATACCATCTGCCCCGGGGAGAGCTCGAACGGGGGCATCTGCCCCATGAAAAATCTCGCCCTTCCCGAGATCACCAGCAGGTATTCGTCACAGGTGGCGTGGTAATGGGCGGGGACCTCCTGGTACACGCGAAAGACCCGCGAACTGGCCGCCTGTTCATCCGTCAGGCGCGTATCGATCAACATTGTTCCGGAAGAGCCGGGAAAGTTCTTTGCGATCGCCTGGATGTCGAAGACGGCGGTCTCTTGCACAGCTATGGCATTGTTTTTGTCGGTCATTTCATCTCTCCAATCTGCGGCCGGTGCAAGATGCGAAGGCCGTCGTGTTCGCCGGAGCGGCGGGTTCATCCCCGGAGGGTCTGGATGAGGAGAACGATGCCAATGCACGCCAGCCCCGCATAGACATATTTGAGAAACGCCTCCCCCTCCATACGATGATTTGCGACCTTGCCGAGCCACACAGCGGGCGCCATCACCGGCAGCGACAGCAGGTAGTAATGGGTGACGAGAGGCACCCAGAGTCCGGACATCCAATATCCCGCCATGCCGATCAGGCTTACGGGCAGAAAGTACCCTTGCAGGTTTGCCCGGAAATTTCGTGCCGACCAGCGGCGCATGGTTCCGTAAACGACCAGGGGCGGTCCATTCATTCCGTAGGCGCCGCCCAGCACGCCTGCGAAAAAGCCGCATCCAAGCAGCCACCGGCGGCTGTCGCGCCCCAGCAATGGAGGGGTCCGCACCAGCAGAGAGTAGGCCGAGAAGGCGATGATCACCAGGGAGAGGATCGTCTTGACGACCGTCTGATGACTGCCGGCCAGGAGCCATAACCCCAGAGGGATGCCGCAAACCGAGGAGAGCACCAGCCAGGCAGTGCTGCGGAAGTGCACCTTCTGCCAGTCCTGAGCAACCACAATGCCGGCGATGGTCACGGAAAGAAGCACTGCAAGCGGAGCGGCAACTTTGACCGGAATGCAGAAAGCGAGCAGCGGAACGGCGATCAACGCTTCCCCGAATCCGAAGGCCGACCGAATCAACGTGGCGAAGAACACGATCAGCAAAACCTGCAGAGTAGTTGCGTCCATCTCTCTCCCGTGCGAGCCAGCCTGCTTTCGCCGGAGCCGGCAAACGTATATCGAGTCCCTTCCGCATTCGTCTCAACGGAGAGATGCTCCCATCCAGGAGCTGTTTGAGAATCAAGTTTTCACGGACCTTTTATAGATGCCCGGGAAGCGCGCCTGATTCAGGCTCTACCTCCGGGAGGTTCCGCCTGATCGAGTGTTATCACACTGGGCGAAAAAGAAGAATCTCCACCAAAATTCTCGCAGAACGGAACAGGCGCGGCCGCCAGGAAGCGGCGGGGCACTTGCTCGTTTCGGAAGACTCTGCAATTTCATTCTATTAGATGCGCCGATCCGCAGGTTCAGATAATCTCATCTGGCATGGAAGACTCCGTTATCTCGGTTTTGCCTCGCCCAAGCACCGCAGATGCGGGCGTGCGCGTTGGGATCTTTGGATGGGGCGTGGTCGCCCCGAAATCCCCCAACATCGAGGCCTTCCGCGAGAATTTGTGCCGGGCCGGAAGCTGGCTCTCTCCTTTTGAAGGCTACGGGCCGAACAACTTCCTGGTGGGCATGCCGGAGTTCGACTTCAACGACTATCGGGAATGGATGAACGCTCGCTTTGCTCCCCGCCACTTTCAGAACCTCAAAGAGAAGATGGATATGCCGGCCCTCTATGCCGTCGGCGCCTTCATTCAGGCGCTGAGCCAGAATGAAGGCATGGAGAGCCTGTTGAAAGAGCTGGGCACGGCGGCCCATGTGTACGTTGGCACCGGCCTGGGAGCCGTCGATGCTTCTTACAAGGCAAGCATTGCGCTGTACGAAGCGCAAAAGCGCTGGGATGCATTTTGGGCTCAGCCGGAGCGCAACTCTGCACTCGCAGGGCGGCAGAAGGTTGGCACGGTTGGTGAAGAGGGAGCGCCGCCGGACCCCGGAACTCTGCCGGCAGAGGAGACAGATCGGGCACTTGCCGCATGGAATGCTTTCTGGATGGCTCGTTCGCCCGAGCTCCAGCAATATCTGGAGGAAGCAGCCGAGATCGACGGCTTGGGCGTGGAAGGAGACGTGGAGACAGGCAAGCTGAATGTATTGCGCGAAAAGAGCCGCCGCCACGCTCGTCTCCAGGAGAAGTGGGGCTCGCCGGACCCTCCCTGGAAGATGTCCGCCAATCTGATCTGGAATATTCCCAACGCAGCCGCTGCCCAGATCTCCATCGTCGGCGGCATCACGGGGCTCGCCTTTGCTCCGGTAGCCGCTTGCTCCACGTTCGGAGTCGCCCTCCAGCTCGCTATGAAAGCCATCCGGCACGGAGAGGCCAAAGTCGTCGTTGTGGGGGCAACGGATCCTCCTCCGCATCCCCTCACGCTGGGCGCCTTCTACGCAGCGCGCGTGCTCGCCGCCAACCGGAAAGTATCCAATCCGCTGACGCATCTGCACGGCACCCATGTTGCAGGGGGTTCCGTTGTCTGGATTGTCGGCGATCTGGAGTACATGAAGGCGAAGGGCTTTCGACCGCTCGGCATGGAGCCGCTCGCCGTGGGACTAAGTTCGGATGCGCATCACATCATCACTCCATCGGTGGAGGGTCCGAAGGCCGCCATTCGGCTGGCTCTCGACGAAGCGCGGGCAAAGCCGGAAGACCTGGCGACCTGGGATATGCACGCGACAGCGACGCCGGGAGATTACTCCGAGATCACTACCTTCTGCTCGCAATTTCCCGGCTCCGTTCTGGTAACGGCAAGAAAGGGCACCTTCGGACATGGCATGAGCGCGGGCGGAGGATGGGAATTGACAGCGCAGTACCTCGGCTATGAACAGGGCGAACTCTTTGCCACCTCAGTTCCGCAGGAGGATCTCAATCCGGCGATCGGAGGACTCCATGCAAACTTCGTCTTCGCCGAGGCCTGCCCCGCCCCGGCCGGCCTCGCCGGGAAGATCTCGATGGGAATCGGCGGCATCAACGCATGCGTGATCTCGCGCCCGCTCGAATGATCAGCCCGCTCTCTCCATGGATGAACCCGGGGCAGGAGCGGTTTACGTTACGCAGAGAGAGCCTTCTTGCCGGGCTGCCTGGTTCCTAGATCCGGCAGAAGCCAGGTAAGCAATCCCAGCGCGGGCAAGTACGCGCAGAGATGGTAGACGAAGGTGATGCTGGTCCGGTCGGCCAGCTCGCCCAACACCGCAGCCCCGATCCCTCCCATGCCGAAAGCAAACCCGAAGAAGATTCCTGAGATCATCCCCACACGTCCCGGGACGAGCTCCTGCGCATAAACCAGAATGGCCGAGAAGGCCGAGGCGAGCACGAAGCCGATGATGAAGCTGAGAATGCCCGTCCAGAAGAGATTGGCGTAAGGCAGCATCAGCGTAAAGGGCAAGACTCCGACGATCGATCCCCATATCACCAGCTTGCGCCCGAAGCGATCTCCTATCGGGCCTCCGATGAATGTTCCGAGCGCGGCGGCTCCGAGGAACACAAAGAGATGGATCTGCGAGCTCCGCACCGAAACGTGAAATCTGCTGATCAGGTAGAAGGTGTAGTAGCTGCTCACGCTGGACAGATAGAAGTATTTTGAAAAGATGAGCGCCACCAGCACGGCAATGGCTCTGGCCACTTTCGCCCGAGGAAGGTTCGGATGAACC
>DASYYO010000447.1:0-35294 GCA_035933805.1 Acidobacteriaceae bacterium
GCCTGCTTCCCCAAAGATCGATCTTGCTTCGCTCCGGCGCAAGGTAAGCGCGCCGTGGAGGTTTCCCGTTGTTGCAACGGAGCGATCGCGGTAGGATTCAGACTTCAGATCACCCAATTCAGGTCGCCGGAGGATGAGTGGAAACAGGATGCCAGGGCAGGAGCGGTCCGCTCGATGAGTCATTGGCGCCCTTGAGCAGTGCGGCGGCGCTCAAGGAGGCCAACCGGTGCCTCTTCTGCTATGACGCGCCCTGTACCCATGCCTGCCCAACCCACATCGACGTTCCTCGCTTTATCAAGAAGATCGCCACAGGAAATCTGCGTGGCTCAGCCCAGACGATCCTCGAAGCAAATCTGCTGGGAGCGACCTGCGCGCGGGTATGCCCGGTGCAGGAGCTATGCGAAGGGGCCTGTGTTCTGGGCGCCTCTCATGAACCGATTTCGATCGGCAGGCTGCAGCGCTATGCCATGGATTCCGCTTATCGCCAGGAGCGCCTGGGCGTGCAGCCGGAAAAATCCACCGGCAAGCGGATTGCAGTCATCGGCGCGGGGCCGGCAGGGCTCTCCTGCGCCGGCGAACTGGCGCGGCGCGGGCACAGCGTCACCATCTTTGAGAAACGGGCTCTGCCTGGCGGTCTCTCGACCTATGGCATTATCGGCTTGCGCGAACCGATGGAGATCGCTTTGGCAGAGGCTCGCATGATCGAGCAGCTTGGCGTAACGGTCGAGACGGGAGCCGCATTGGGCGATCCGCTTGACTTGGCGGAGTTGAAAGCGCGGTTTGAGATCGTCGTGCTCGCCGTCGGGCTTGGGCGCACCCCGCGGTTGAACATCCCAGGCGAAGAACATGTGCTGGATGGACTCGACTATATCGAGCGCAGCAAGACCAGCCTTGCCTCGTTCCGCACCGGAAAAGACGTCGTCATCCTCGGCGCAGGCAATACGGCGATCGACTGCGCCACCGTCGCCAGGAGATTGGGGGCTGAGCGCGTCACGATTGTCTACCGCCGAACTGAACGTGAGATGACCGCCTATGAACACGAATACGCCTTTGCAAAAGGCGAAGGGATCGAATTCCGGTTCCTGGCGCAGCCGGTTCGCGTGTTGAGCAAGGGCGGTCAGGTCGTGGGCCTGGAATGCGCGCGGATCAGGCTCGGCGCCGCCGATGCCTCCGGAAGGCCCTCGCCCGAACTGCTTCCGGACTTGAACTTTACACTTCCTGCAGATGAGATCGTCCGGGCTATCGGCCAGCAAAAGCCCTCTTTGGCAGCCACGCTGCCGCTCAAAACCACCCATGGCTATATCACCGTAGACGAGAATTTCGAAACCAGCATAGCGGGAGTATTTGCCGCGGGTGACTGCGTACGCAGCCATGGAGCAGCCTCCACCGTGATGGCCGTACAGGACGGGAAGCTGGCCGCGGCGGCCATCCATGCAAAACTGACAGACGCGCAAGCGGCGGGCGGGAGAGTCTAAGCTCCGATGGCAGATCTGAAGGTCACTTTCGCAGGAATCAAGTCGCCGAATCCCTATTGGCTGGCTTCCGCTCCCCCGACGAACTCGGGTGCGCAGATTCATAAGGCCTTTGAAGCGGGCTGGGGCGGAGCGGTGTGGAAGACGATCGGCGCTCCGGTCCTGAATGTCTCGAACCGCTACGGAGCCTGGAGCTATGGCGGCCAGCGGATGCTCGGCATCAATAACGTGGAACTCATCTCAGATCGCCCGATTGAGGTCAATCTGCGCGAGATTGCCGAAGTAAAACGCGCCTGGCCCGACCGGGCCGTGATCGTCTCGGCGATGGTCGAGTCCACCGCCGAGGCATGGCATGAGATTGCCAGGCGCATCGAAGACACCGGGGCGGATGGCATTGAGTTGAATTTCGGCTGCCCGCACGGTATGAGCGAACGGGGCATGGGGAGCGCTGTCGGCCAGGTTCCTGAATATTGCGAGCAGATCACAAGCTGGGTGATGCAGGCCGCAAGGATTCCGGTAATCGTGAAGCTGACGCCGAACATTACTAACATCGTTGCGCCGGCCCGCGCTGCGGTGCAGGCAGGCGCCAACGCTCTTTCGCTGATCAACACGGTCAACTCGATCATTGGCGTCGACCTGAATACCCTCGCGATCGTTCCCGATATCGGCGGAAAGGGCGGGCATGGCGGCTATGCCGGACCCGCGATCAAGCCGATCGCGCTCAATATGCTGGCGTCGCTGGGCGCCGACGAGCAGATCTTGAAGTCCGGCCTTCCTATCTCCGCCATGGGCGGAATCTCGACCTGGCAGGACGCGGCGGAGTTTCTTCTGCTCGGCGCCTCCAGCCTGCAGGTCTGTACGGCGGTCATGCACTTCGGCTTCCGCATCATCGAAGACCTGTGCGATGGCCTTTCAAACTGGATGGACGCCCGCGGCTTTGCCTCGGTAGCTAATATTACTGGCAAAAGCCTTCCGCGGCTCTCGGAGTTCAAGGACTTCGACCTGTCGTTCCAGGCCGTCGCGCGCATCGATCCGCAAACCTGCATCAAGTGCAATCTGTGTTACGTAGCCTGCAATGACGCCGCCCATCAGTGCATCGATCTCCTCTCCCCGGCCGGCGAACGGGTTGCTCCGCTCTCCTACGAAGCGCGCGCCAACGGCAAGGAGACGGCGATCCGCTCCCGTCCGCAGCCGAAAGTGCGCGAGGAGGATTGCGTCGGCTGCAGGCTCTGCTACAACATCTGTCCGGTGGACGGCTGCATTGAAATGGTGGAGCTTGAACAAAAACGCAGCCCGGTGACCTGGGATGAGATTGCCCGAACGCGGCCGCGCGTCACGGAGGATTGGGACGCGATGGAGGAGTATCGCAAACAGAACGGCATTCGTATCCACTGATCTCGACCCGGAAGCGGAGATTCCATGGCACTGCTCATCTCAAACGGAGAAATCGTAACGGCTGACGAGCGTTATCGTGCGGATCTCTATATCGAAGATCAGACGATCACGCAGATTGGAAAACACCTTCGTGTTCCCCCGGGGACGGAGACGATCGACGCGGCCGGCAAGCTGATCTTCCCGGGCTTCATCGATCCGCACGTCCACATCTATCTCCCGTTCATGGGGACATTTGCCAAAGACAGCTATGACACGGCCAGCGTGGCCGCGCTGATCGGCGGAACGACGACCATCATTGAAATGTGCTGCCCCTCCAGGCATGAGGACCCGCTCGCGGCCTATGATCTCTGGAAGAGCAAGGCGGAAGGACGTAGCGCCTGCGACTATTCCTTCCACATGGCGGTCACGCGGTTTGACCCCTCGAGCGGAGCGCAGCTGCGCGAGATCGTCGCGGACGGCACCGCATCCTTCAAAATCTTTCTCTCCTACAAGGATTTTTTTGACGTCAATGATGGAGAGATGTACCAGATCTTGAAGCTGGCGCGGGAGCTTGGCGTGGTGGTGACCGCCCATTGCGAAAATGCAGAACTGGTAAGCCGGCTGCAGCAGGAGCTTCTCGCTCAAGGGAAGACAGGCCCGGAATGGCATGAGCCTAGCCGTCCGGAGACCGTGGAGGCGGAAGGAACCCATCGCTTCGCTACCTTTCTTGAGACCACCGGAGCCACCGGCTACGTCGTGCATCTTTCCTGCGCGGCGGCTTTGAACGTTGCGATCGCAGCCAGGAAGCGCGGCGTTCGGCTGTCGGTCGAATCGGTATTGCCCCACTTTCTCCTGGATAAGAGCTATGCCGGACGCGAGGGGGCGGAAGGGCTGAAGTATGTCATGTCTCCTCCGCTGCGGGAGAAGACCAACCATCCGGCTCTCTGGAGCGGGCTTGCCGCAGGCCAGATCGAGACGGTCGGAACCGACCATTGCCCGTTTGACGTCGCGCAGAAGCTGATGGGCAAGGATGCGTTTACGCTCATTCCGAACGGCATTCCCGGCGTAGAAGACCGGGTCAACCTGATGTATACCCACGGCGTCAAGACCGGGCGGCTGAGCATTCATCGCTTTGTCGACGCGCTGAGCACGCGCGCAGCCAAGCTCTTCGGCCTCTACCCCAGGAAAGGAACGATCGCCGTCGGGAGCGATGCGGACCTGGTCGTTTATGACCCGGAGTACCGGGGCATTCTCTCGGCAAAGACCCATCATGTGAACGCCGACTACAACGGTTACGAGGGCTTCAAGATCGAGGGACGGCCCGCGGCCGTGACCGTCCGCGGCAGAGTTCAGGTGCGCAATGGGATCTTTTCCGGCGAGAGGACCCTGGGCCGCTTCCTCCGCCGCGATGGATGGAGCGATGCGACGAGGAGCCCCAATGCCGGTTGATCCCAGGGCTGTTCTTGCAAATCTGCGCGAGCTGCGCGATCTGACCGGGGACTTGGACGGCGCGCAAAGAGTGGCATGGACACCCGTCTGGCAGAAGGCACGCACGTGGTTTCAGTCCAGGCTCGCCGGACTTCCAGTGGAGCATCACACCGATGCGGCGGGCAACAGTTGGGTCACGCTCCGGGGAGCATCGGAGAGATCGCTGGCGCTGGGCAGTCATCTGGACTCTGTTCCCAATGGGGGATGGCTCGATGGCTGCCTGGGATTCCTGACCGCGTTCGAAGTGCTGCGCGGCATCGCGGAGGAATTTCACGGAAGGCCGCCGGTCACCCTCCGGCTGGTCGATTGGGCCGATGAGGAAGGCGCTCGTTTTGGAAGAAGCCTCTTCGGCTCTTCTGCATTTGCCGGCACGCAGACCATTGCGGCGGACCGCCTTCGAAAAGACCGGGAAGGAACAACCCTCGAAGAGGCTCTCGGCCGATGCGGAGTCGATGTGGAGCGCGTCGGGGATGCGGGGATGGAACGGTGCGGGATCGCCGCGTATCTCGAGCTGCATATCGAGCAGGGGCCGGTGCTGGAACGGCTCGGACTGCCGCTCGGCGCCGTCTCCGGCACGAAGGGAGTCGAGCGGCATCTGGTTACCTTTCGCGGCCAGGAGGCGCATTCCGGGTCAACCCCGATGGCGGTCCGGCGTGATGCGCTGGCAGCCGCGGCCCGGCTGGCGCTCGAGATCCGCCCTATCGCCACAAAGCATCCTGACGCTGTCTGCACCGTGGGCAGCGTGAAGACTTATCCCGGAATCGTCACCGCGGTTGTTGGCCTCTGCGAGGCGACGCTCGATCAGCGCGACCTGGACGCGGGCGTTCTGGCAGAGATGCTTCGCGAGGCGCGGGAAGCGAGCGAGCGCTTTGCCGCCGAGGAACGCTGCACCGTGGAGTGGTCGAAGATCTGGAGCATCGAACCGATTCCCTTTCACCCGGATCTGATCCGGCTTTGCGAAGAGGCGATCGTGGAGACCACCGGCCAATCCCATCGGCTGCCCTCTGGTCCGCTTCACGACGCAGCGGAGGTCGCAAGAGCCGGAATCCCAACCACGATGATGTTCGTCCAGTCTCTGGCAGGCATCAGCCACAACAAAATAGAAGACACCAGGCCCGAGCATCTTGAGTTGGCCGTCCGCGCGATGGATCGCCTGGCCGCCAAGACCATTCGCTGGATGCAGCGTACAGAAGGCTGATCCGATGCCGCCGCAGCCGGCGCCAGCCGTAGCGGCAGAGAGCGCGCCCGGCGGGCAAGGATCTCCGCGAGATCGTGTCCCGTCTTGCGGGAAGAGTGCCCCTGTAATAGAGTGGGCTGCGGCCTCCAGGCTGGCTGCTTTCCGGCAGCCAGCTTTGATCTGCCAATCTTGGTCCGTCGAGGAACGCATCATGGATCGACGCACGTTTTTGAAAGCAGGCGCGGCCGCACTGCCATTGACTTCCCTCGGATACGCAGGTCTTGCTTACGCGGAAGCCGCGGAGGGTCTCCTCTCCCCCGCGCCTGACGGGACCTCGCCGGAGGAAGGATGGGAGCGCCGGATTCGCCGGGTTGGACAAGTGAACTTTACAGAGCATGACCCGGCGGTCATGAATGTCGAAGAGTGGGCGGATTATTGGGCCAGCCTCAAGGTCGGCGCCGTCTTCGCGAGCGTCACCGGGATCATCGCCTTCTACCCCACGAATGTCCCCTTCTTTCGCAGGAGCAAATTCCTTGGCGGCCGGGACTTCTTCGGCGAATGCCTGGCTGCAGCCAAAAAGCGGGGAATCCATGTGGTCGCACGCATGAGCCCAGACCTGAACTGGCCCGACGCGCTCCAGGCGCATCCGGAGTGGTCCATGCGCGACGCCCAGGGCGACCCTCAGCTCAGCAAGGAAGATCCCCGGCTGTTCAAGACCTGCATGTTTTCGACCTATATGACGGACTACGTTCCGGCCGTCATGCGCGAGGTGAACTCGCGGTACGACGTAGACGCGCTTTATACCAACGGATGGCCTCCTCTGGGCAGCTTGCCGGTCTGCCATTGCGAGCAGTGCAAGCGCCTGCCGGCCTCGGGAACGCCGGCCTACTGGGACAAGTTCAACGAGCGCGTCTTCTATCTCTGGAAGCTCTATGACGGCATCGCCAAGGAGAAGAAGTCGTCGAATTTCTTTTTTGCCAATCTCGGCGGCGGCATTCGTCCCGGCCCGAACGTCGCGCAGTTAGGCGAGTTCTGCAGCTGGTTTCAATGCGACAATCAGGGCCGCGGCGGCGAAGACGCTCCTATCTGGGGCTGTGCTCTGCAAGGCAGAGTGTGCAGCGCCGTCCTGGAAAAAGGGATGTCCGTCAATGTGACTGGAGCCTATTCCACGGGCCCGGTCCGCTGGCGAAACTCCTCCAAGTCACCGGTCGAGGCGACCATGTGGCTGAGCGAGACGGCCGCCAGTGGAATGCTCCCCTACTATCACTTTGTCGGCGCCGAAAAGGGCTTGGGCGAGGATCGCCGCTGGCAGAAGACCGGCTACGAATTCTTCAACTGGATTGCAAAACACGATCAACACTTCACCAATCGGCGCACGATTGCCAATATCGGCGTGGTGATGGGCCAGCGGACGCAGCTCTTTTACAAGCCCCCGCAAGACGCGCCGATGCGCCAATACATGGACGGCATGTACTATGCGCTGCTGGAAGGCAGATTTCTCTTTGACTTTGTCCATGAAGACAAGCTTCAGCTCGACAAGCTAAAGAAATACTCGGCGCTGATCTTGCCGAACACCGCGCTGCTGAGCGATACGCAGTGTGAGCAGTTGAAGGCCTATGTCGATCAGGGCGGAGGATTGCTGGCGACGTTTGAAACCAGCATGTATACGGAGCGCAATGAGCGCCGTGCGGATTTCGGACTGGGCGATCTGCTCGGTATCCGCCAGGCCGGGCCGGTGATCGGCACCAACGGCAATGCCTACTACGCCCGCATCAAAAAACAGCATCCGATCCTGGAAGGATTTGAAGACACGAACTGGCTGCCGGGTGCTCAATACCGTCTGCCTGTCGCGCCGATCGATTCTCCGGTGCTCACGGTAGTCCCCGGCTTTGTCGCCTATCCTCCTGAGTTGGCCTATCCTCCACAATCCGAGACCGATGAACCTGCCGTCGTGTTGAGACAGAGAGGAAAGAGCCGCCTGGCATATTTCCCGGGAGATATTGACCGGACGCTATGGCACTCGGGCAATACCGATCTCACGCTGCTGCTGCAGAACTCGATTCGCTGGGTCGCGGGAGCAGGCGCCCCGATCGTGGTCGAAGGAGACGGGTTGGTCGAAACGATTGCCTGGGAGACGCAGGCCGGCTTTGCCGTGCACATCCTCAACTACAACACTCCGAATGCGCATCGCGGCTGGATGAGAAAGGTCTCTCCGATCGGCGAGCAAAGGGTAAGGATGCAAGTGCCGGCGGGACGACAGGTGACTCGCGTGGAGCTGTTACGGACAGAGAAAGATATCCCGTTCCACAGGACGGGAGACGCAATCGAGTTCACGATTCCCGGAGTCGCCGACTATGAAGTGGCGGCGCTTTCTTCGGCTTAGATTGCCAAGCCGGCCAGGGGGCAAGTTATCCCTCTGATAGAGGCACTCGCGAAAGCGGCTGAGATACACGATAACTCAATCCCGTCGGATGCGCAGAAGAGCCTGACGGTTTGGCTCCGTTCTTCCCTTCTTCATGAGTGAAGCACGAAGCAACGCGGGAGGACTCTTTCGAGTCCTCCGCTTGGGTTACGACCACGGGTTTGCATGGCCGGGGGGAGAGATTCAGCCGGACCGGGGATTACCGGCCCGAGCGGATAACATCTACCTCCAGGTTGACGGGAGTATCGATGGGCTGATTGCTCACCGTACCGGGGGCAAAGCGATATCTGCTTACAGCGGCAAGGACGCTGCTTTCCATTGCCTTATCCGCCGATTGCAGAATCCTAAGTTCCGAGGGCCTGCCCGTCTTATCGACAACCATGCCAACCAGGAACTTGCAATTGTTGCCTACCATACAGACGCTGGACGCCGAATCAGCTTCGAAGTCGACGTCGACGGAGTGAAGCAGCCTGGGAGCGGTAACTCCCGTAGAGACGCGGAGGGGGCTGGGTTTGGCCGCGACCGCATCTGTACCTGCGGCAGCAACGAAAAGGGTGGGGGGCGTGAGCCAGGATTGCAGCACAGGCACGCGATTTGCGTCCTGTGGTTGGAGAGGCAGATTTGCCTGAGCGTGAAGCATAAGAGGGGAGAGGGCGAGGCTTGCCACTGCGAACTTACGCATCATAATCAATCTCCGGTTCAGAGGTACCCGTCACCACAGTAAATCCGCCACAATACGATTGTCAATAACAATTCTTAAGTTGAAGATATTTCTACATCTTCTCCGGATAAGTCGGACATTTTCCAAGGGCATCGTAAAGATCCGGTGAATCCCGCGGATGAAAGCGATTTCCCTCATCCAAACGAGCCGGCGACGCGCCGGACCCGCTTCCCGGTTCACCGATAACCAATAAATGTCACCGCAACAGTGTCTTATCACAGCATGTGAGCGTCGCCCGGCTTCCAACTCCAGATAAAATGCAGCGCAAGAAAAAGCCGGCCGGAAGGAGCAATCAAAACAAGTCGGCTTCTCGATGATGGATTCGAACTTCCTCGCGAACGGCGCCCAATGACACTGCCGGGAATCAGAGAGCGGTGCGCCGGAGACAAAGACCGAAAGCACAGATCAGCTTCCCGATACGGAGCTAGGGCTGCGGAATGGAGCAGTCTTCAGAGATTTGCATCGCCATGGGACGAGGGTGCAAGTCGCGGGGCAGGCCCGCCACCCAATGCTTATCCGCGAAACCGCTGCGCAGCAAGCATCCTGGGCCTTACCGCCCGCATCCTCTTGATGCACAACTTACGCTCGGGCAGGCAAGCAAGACGGCAGCTATAGGCTCCGCCAAAAGGAGACATGATGAAAACAGCAATTCGGATGGTCCTTGCATTCTCGCTGGTCATGCCTCTTGCCTTCGCTCAGCACCATGATGGCGGAGACCAGAGCGGCCATGGAGATCATCAAGGCGGCCAGCGAAGCGGTCAGGTGGGTCATGGATATATTCCTCAGCGAGGGCCCGCGGCCTCCAGGGATGGGCGCGATTCGCGAGACGCCAGATCCGGCCCCGCACAAGAGGGACAGGGCGGGCCGGGGCCGGATCGCCAGTTCCGCGACTTTCCCGGACACCCGGACGCGCCGCATGTCGACCCCGACGGGCGCTGGGTCGGGCATGATCGGGGCCGGGACGATTCTCAGTTCCGCCTCGAACATCCCTGGGAGCATGGCCGGTTTGACGGCGGATTCGGACCGAGACACGTCTGGCGTCTACAGGGCGGAGGTCCCGGCCGCTTCTGGTTCAACAACTACTATTGGAGCGTGGCCCCCTTCGATATGCCGTATGTCAACGGCTGGCTTTGGGACTCCGACCCGATCGTGATCTATGACGACCCCGACCATCCGGGCTGGTATCTTGCCTACAATGCACGGCTCGGGATCTACGTGCACGTTCTTTATATGGGGTGAACCTCTGCTCGAAATGGCAGAGAGGACTGTCCATCGGGCGCGGCAGTTCCTGAGGCCCCGGGGTCTGGAAGGCTCAGGAACTTGAAGGCCCAGGATGGAGGGTTGACGCCGCTCGACCCAATCTCCACTCCCATCCGGCTGCCGTACCCCATCAGCTTTGACTCGAATCAGCGGAAAACAAGATAGACTGGGTGTGCGTTTGACCGTGTGAATCCACGCATGACTCCGGTCACGAATCGGGTAAGGAGAGCTGCATGTTTTTGGTTGTGGGAGTGATTTGTGTATTTCTTGGGCTGTTCCTCGGGTTGACGCTGTGGGCCAGCGGAGGAACCACCGCGGGTCGAACCGGCCACTGATCTGAAGTTTCGCGGTCTTGCTGCCCTCAGGTAAGGCAGGGCGCGGCCGGAAGTTCATCGAGCGGCAGCATCACCACGAACTCTGTGTCTCCGGGAACCGAGTTGACCTGAATGTGGCCGCCGAATTGGCCAACCACAATGCGGTGCACGATATCCAGACCCAGTCCCGTTCCCTCGCCAACCGGCTTGGTGGTATAGAACGGCTCGAAGATATGAACTTTGTTCTCCGGCGGGATTCCGGGGCCGTTGTCCCGGATGCTCACGCACAGGTGCGTCCCCTCCGCCCAGGTACGGATGGTGATCACGCCTTTGTAGGGCGCCGCATCAATCGCATTATCCAGGAGATTGGTCCAGACCTGGTTCAATCCTCGCCCGCAGGTCGAGATGGGGCGGAGCCCTGAGCCGAACTGCTTCACCACGCTCAGCTCCTTCTCGCGGAACTTGTGGCCCAGGATCACCAGCGTGCTATGAATGCCGTCGTGCACGTCCACTTCGTGCCGTTCGGCTTTATCCTCATAGCCATATTTCTTGACGGCCTTCACCAGATCGGTGACGCGAGAGATGCTCTCCTCAATGGTGCCGACCAGTTGCACGCTGGAAACCAACGCCGCCACCCAATTCAACGGGTCTGACAAGGCAGAGCCCTGGAACTCCTGCTCCGCGCAGCGGAGACTCGCCTCATCGAGCCCGATCGCGGTCAGAGTTGGGGCCAGCTTCCAGGCGTTTTCAATCCCCTGGTCTTCCAGCCATTCCGCCAGTTTCTCCTCGGCGTCGGACTGCTCGAGAGAGTTCAGGGCCACCTGCTTTTCCGGCTCCAGGGCGTGCTCCTGCAAACTGCGCAGGCACGCCATCTGCCCTTCGGTCTTGCGTTCTCCGCTGCACATACGCAGGCTGATCCTCTGCAGCCCGGTCAGATTTTCCCGCAGTTGCGACGCGGCCCGGCGAGCCGCTGCTCCCGGATTGTTCAATTCGTGCATCAAGCCAGCCGCGAGAGTGCCAAGCGAGATCAGTTTTTCGCGGTGGAGCGCCTGCGACTGGTATAGCTGAAGCCGCCGGGCCATATTGCCGAGCACCGCATCTCGAACCTGCGGGCAGCAAAACATGAGCTGCCAGAATGTGTCTTCCTTGAGGTAGGCGACGCGGCTCGGCTCAAGCACGGTCGCGATCATGCTCTTCGGCTCCTTGCCTACGAGCAACGGGACTTCCCCGAAAGTATCGCCCGCCGTCACGTTGCCGAACGGAGTGATCGATCCGTCGTCCTCGCGCTTGAGGACGCGTAGTTCCCCTTCGAGCAGGACCCAGAATCCTCGTCGCACGCCCGCAGCCTCAAAAAGATCCATATCCCGGTCGACGCGGATAACCAGCACGTCTCCGAGGGATCGCAGGTCGTCTTCCCCCACGCTGGCCAGGGCCGACGACTTCTTGAAGTCGCCAGCCAGTTCGATGGCCGGTATCGTTTCCAACTTCAGGGTTTGCCGAACATCCGTCGGAGTATCTTTCATGTCGTTATGCGCAAAAACCGCCTACAACCGGGCCAGATATTGATGCATGAACTGTACAGAGATAGATCCTTCCCCTACCGCCGAAGCCACTCGCTTGACCGAGCCGTGACGCACGTCGCCTGCCACAAATACGCCGGGAATGCTGGTTTCGAGAAGATACGGCTCTCTCGGTTGATTCCAGCTCTTCGGCAGCTTGCCGTCGATCTTCAGGTCAGAGCCGGAGAGGATAAACCCGTGGGGATCGCGCATCAGCGACTCCGGAAGCCAGTCTGTATTCGGCTCAGCGCCGATAAAGATGAACAGGCCGGTAGCCGGGACAACCTCCTCGCCGGAGGGCCCGCAAAGACGCAAACACTCCAGCCGGCTGTCGCCCAGCGCTTCTACGATCTGAGATCCGGTCTTCACCGCTATGTTCGATGTTTCAGAAATCTGATCGATTAAATATTTCGACATGCTCTTTTCCAGGGACGGGCCCCGGACCACAAGAGTCACCCGCCTGGCGTACCTGGCGAAGTACATCGCCGCCTGGCCGGCCGAATTGGCCCCTCCTACGATATAGACCTCTTCGTCTCCACAGGACCGTGCCTCGGTAAGCGCGCCTCCGTAGTAAACGCCCGCGCCCTTCATGCGCTCCACGCCGGGGGTATCCAGCCGGCGGTAGCTGACGCCAACAGCGATCAAGCACACATGACAGGACACTTCCCGGCCGTCTGCCAATTGCACGAACTTGTAAGTATTCTCTGTCCGCAGGCCGGTCGCCTTCTGGGTGAGGAACTCCGCCCCAAAACGGAGCGCCTGGTCCTGCGCCCGGCGGCCAAGCTCGGCCCCGCCGAGGCCCGAGGGAAATCCCAGATAGTTCTCAATCCTGGAGCTGGAGCTTGCCTGTCCTCCCGGGGCCTCACTCTCGATCACCAGGGTGCGCAGGCCCTCCGAGGCTCCGTAGACCGCCGCCGCCAGTCCGGCCAGACCCGCGCCGAGGATGACCAGGTCATAAAACTCCTTCTCCGCCTGGGTGCGCAAGCCAACCTTCGTAGCCAATGCGGTCTGATCCGGCTGCACCAGCGAGGTACCGTCCGGAAAGAAGACAATCGGGAGCTTGCTGTCCACTAGCTCATGCCGGGTGAGCAGATCCATCGCTTCGCTGCTCTGCTCCGGGTCCAGCCATAGGTAGGGGACATGGTTGCGGGCCAGGAAGTCGCGCACCTGGTGATCCCGCAGGGTATATCGCGGACCGACCACGCGCAGGCCTTCAAAGGGCGCCGTATAGCCTTGCTTCCAGCTCTCGAGCAGATCGTCCAGCACTGGATAGAGCCGCTCTTCCGGCGGGTCCCACGGTTTGGTCAGGTAATAGTTGATCTTGGCGGCGTTGATGGCGCGGATCGCGGCCTCGGTATCCGCATAAGCGGTCAACAGGGCACGCTTCGCCTCCGGAAAGGAGGCGATCGCCCTGGACAGGAACTCCACTCCCGTCATCCCCGGCATCCGCTGGTCGGAGAGAAAGAGAGCCACAACATCGCCGCGTTTCTTCAGCTGGTCGCAGATATCGAGAGCCGCCTGCCCTGAGCCGGCACGCAGAATGCGGTAGTTCGCGCCGTACTGCCGGCGCAAATCCTGGACGACTGTCTCGAGCACGCTGATGTCGTCATCGACCGCGAGTATGACTGGTTTCGCCATGCTTTCCTTAGTCTATTTGGTCCGTTGCGGACTGTCTCCGAGTTTTCCACGCGCCTGCCTCAAGCCCATCTCTGACAGCAACTTGCGTGAGCGCAACTGACACTTTCGTGGGGTTTCCTTTCCTGCCTGACTCGCTAGGCTTGAAGGCAAGGCAATGCATCTCTTTCCAGGGCGCCGGGCCAGACGGCGTACTGCAGTTGTTGCAAATTAGGACACTTGAGATTGACTGGCGACCCGCGGTCGATATCGCAATCGAACGTCCACTGCAAAAAGCAGTGCCAGTCCACGTGTATGCAATGGGTTGACCGCTGCGGAACTGAACCAAGCCAGCAGAGGCATAGAACGGCTTCTCTCAGCTCGCAGCAACAGAGAAACGGAATCAGAGGCCAAAGGCAGCTCCATGAACAAAATTATCCTTGCCGACAATCAGGCAATCTTTCGCGCAGGCATCGCCAAGGTCCTGGCCAGCGAAGAGGATTTCCGCGTAGCGGCGCAGTGCGCAGATCTAGAGCGCCTGGTTCTCTCGGTCGACGCGTACCGGTCCTCGATCGTTCTCTTTGCCTCAGGGCTCCGGCCTGACTATCAGGATCTGATGTCGCATGTAAAGGCTGCCGGCAGCCGGGCGGTGGTCATCGCGGAGAACGGCGAGCCTTCACAAATCTTCACCGCGCACGATGTTCGCGGAGTGGTCTACCGCAATACTACAGGCCAGGCCCTGGTTGAGTGCGTGCACCGGGTGATCAAAGGCTTCTCATCCATCCAGCGTCCGGCCGAGGTCATCGGCTCAGAGGAGGAAGACTCCGTCGGCGCCCGGGTTCGCGACCGGCTTACCCCCAAAGAGATGAAGATCGTCGCCTTGATCGTCCAGGGATGCAAGAACAAGGAGATTGCGCTCCGGTTGGGCACAACCGAGCAGGTGATCAAGAACTATCTGCGCAGCGTCTACGATAAGACCGGCGTCTCCGATCGCCTTGAGCTGGCTCTCTTCACCATTCACCACAGGATTCTCGCCGCTGCCGCCGCTGAGGCGGGCACCTCGGTCCAGATCCGCACCAGCGCGTAAGCAGGCGCCCGGGGACCGCAATTCTGTCTCTTCCACAGGCCCCTAGAGGAGCTTCTCAGCGATCGACTTCGCCTGGGTAAAGAGATACAAGTAATCCGGGCCGCCGGCCTTGGAGTCCGTACCGGATAAATTGAAGCCTCCAAAGGGATGGGCTCCGACCATTGCGCCGGTGCACTTCCGGTTGAAGTACAGGTTGCCCACATGGAAGACCTGCCGCGCATGCTGAAGTTTTTCGCGATCGCGGGAGTAGACCGCGCCGGTGAGCCCATACTGCGTGTTGTTCGCAATCTGCAGCGCATGATCGAAGTCGGTTGCCCGCAGCACGGCCAGAACTGGCCCAAAGATCTCCTCCTGTGCAATGCGGGCGTCCGGAGAGACATCAGCGAACACAGTGGGTTGGAGGTAGTAGCCTCCTTCCGGCGAGGAGATCGCTTCGCCCCCGGTCAGCAGGCGTCCCTCCCGTTTGCCGGTTTCTATCAAGCCAAGGATCGTCTCCAGGGCGGAGCGGCTCACCACCGGGCCCAGATCCGGGTTCTTCACCGGATCGCCCACCGTTAAGCTCTCGACGCGATCCCTGAGCCGTTCAAGAAAAGCTTCATAAACCGGTTCCTCGACGATCGCACGCGAGCATGCGGAGCACTTCTGCCCGCTGAATCCAAAAGAGGAAGCCACCACCCCCTCCACGGCAGCATCCAGGTCGCAGTCATTGCTCACGATGATCGCGTCCTTCCCCCCCATTTCGAGGATGGTGCGCTTGATCCACCTCTGGCCAGGCTGCACGCGGGCAGCCCGCTGGTGAATCTCCAGTCCCACGTCTTTGGAGCCGGTAAAGGCGATCAAGCGTGTCTGCGGATGCTCGACGATCGCGTTGCCAAAGCCGGCGCCGGAGCCCGGACAAAAATTGACCACCCCGGGGGGCATGCCCGCCTCTTCCAGCACCTGCATGAAGAGGGCGGCGATTGTCGGCGATTCGCTGGAGGGCTTTAAGATCACGGTGTTGCCGCTAACGATCGCCGCGCTGGTCATTCCCGCCATAATGGCGAACGGGAAGTTCCACGGCGGAATCACCGCACAGACGCCCAACGGTATATAGATCAGCTCGTCGCGCTCGCCCGGATATTGGATCGGGGGCCCTATCTTTGCGAGGTGAAGCGCTTCGCGCGCATAGAACTCCAGGAAATCGATCGTCTCGTTGACGTCCGCATCGGCTTCAACCCAGTTCTTCCCGACCTCATAACATAGCCAGCTGCAGAACTCGTACCTCCGGCGGCGGATGATCCTGGCGGCGTGCAAAAGCAGAGACGATCGAGCTTCAGCCGAAGCAAACCTCCAGGTCTCGAATGCCTTGACCGCGGCTGCCACGGCGATCTCCGCGTCTTCCGGCTGCGCCTTCTGATGAATCCCGACGACTTGCGCGGGGTTTGCCGGATTGATGGACTGGATCTTCCCTTCCGTCCGCTTCCTTTCCCCGCCGATGATCAGCTCGTACTCGCGCCCGAGCATATCTGAAACGCGATCGAGCGCTTCACGCATCGCATGCACGTTTCCCGCGTTGCTGAAGTCAAGGAAAAGCTGGTTACGAAAGGCTCCCTCGGGAGCGAGAGGCAAAATCACGGTGCTGAAGTCCGTAGTTGCCATGCTTCATCTTACGCCTTGTTCCGGGACGCGGAATGCCACCAAGGGCTCTGCTTTCGCTGGCCGGGCTGAGGGTCGGACGCGCCTTCGCCGGCAGTCTCAGCCCGGAGGTGCATCTGGGCCGCCTGCCCGCCAGTGCGCCTGTTATTATGGGGTTGGACGATGAAAGACGATGAAAAAGGTTGGAATAGGACTTTCGAGCGGAAGATTCGGAAGCGAAGCCACCCTCGACGCGGGGCGTTGACCCGGTGCAGACAGATGCCTTGGATTGGGCCCATACGGTCGACAGCCACCAAGCGGACTTGGTGCAATACAGGATTGTGAACCTGCCCAATCAGCCAGACGGCTCTCCCAGGGAAGAGGCATGCCGGACCTCACGGCCGGCAAAGTGTCCGGGAACTCCAGAGCGGCTTGGCGCGTACCAGCAGGCAATTCATTCCACCGGGCGCGGTCAATGACAGCAAAAAAATTGCTCGTGATTTTGGGAGCTGTACTCGTTGCCGGCGCGGTGGTTGGCTTCACAGTGGTGCGCTCGCAGTCGGGGTACACGAAGGTTGTGACCGGTAAAGTGATCCGGGAGAACCTGGTGTCAACGGTAAGCGGCACCGGGCAGATCAAACCCAAGACCTATGTAAATATCGGCGCAACCGCCTTTGGCCGGATCACCCACCTCTACGTAAAAGAGGGCGATCACGTGAAGCGCGGGCAGACCGTGGCGACCATTGAGAGCGTACAGGCGCGGGCGAGTGTCGATGCGCAGCAGGCCAGCATCGATTCCGCCAAGACCGATATTGCCTCCTACGTTGCGGCGGAAAACACCGCGCAGGCCACCGTCGAACATTCGATGGCGGATCTCGAGCAGAAGCGGCTGGATTGGCAGCGGGCCCAGGCCCTCTACCAGGCGCAATTGATCGCCCGTCAGGACTACGACTCCAAAAAGGCGGCGTACGACACGGCAGTGGCGACCCTGGCCCAGAGCAAGGCCCAGTTGGCGCAGGCCCGGGCGCAGACCGCGTCGGCCCAGGGAAAGTACGGCACCGCTGTCGCCATGCTCCGCAGCGACTACGACTCGCTGAATAAGACCGTCAGCATCGCTCCGTTTGATGGCATCGTCACCAACATGCCGGTGCGGGAAGGTGAGACGGTGGTCGTCGGCATTCAGAACGCCGAAGGCAGCACCCTGATGACCCTGGCGGATATGTCGATCATTACCGCGGAGGTCAAGGTCGATGAGACGGATATTGTGAACGTCGCGCTGGGCCAACCGGTCGACGTCACGGTGGATGCTCTTCCCGGCAAGGTATTTCGCGGGCACGTGACCGAAATCGGCGATCAGGCGCTGCTTCGCTCGACAGGCATCGCCACCAGTCAAAGCACCACCGGCACCGAAGAGGCCAAAGATTTCAAAGTTGTCGTCAGGGTCGACAATCCCTCCAGCGAGCTGCGTCCCGGCCTCTCCGCTACGGCCAAGATCACGACCGCCCGCCGGGCGAATGCGCTGGCCATTCCCATTCAAGCCCTGACGCTGCGCGGTCCCGGCTCCCCCGCCGATGGCGCGCATGCGGCCAACGGAAATCCCTCGTCCACCGACCCCAGCACTCAGGGCGTTTTTGTGCTGCGCTCGGAGAAAGGGAAACTGACGGCCGAGTTTGTACCGGTGACGACCGGCATTACAGGCACGACGGATATCGAGGCCCTCTCCGGGCTAAAGCAGGGAGATGAGATCGTGATCGGCTCGTACAAGACCCTGCGCACCCTGAAGAGTGGGACAATCGTAAAGCGAGACACTGCGGCGGCCACGGAGCAGAAGGACGCGTCATCCTGAGCCGCCGGATAGAAGAGCATTCTGGAGCGAGCATGGCATCGAAGACGACGAGCGCCACTCAGGCTGAAACTCTCCCGGAAGCCGCCTCGGGAGATGTCATCGTGGTCGAGGATCTCTGGAAGACCTATGACATGGGCTCGGAGCAGCAGGTTCAGGCTCTGCGCGGCGTCTCACTCCGGATCCAGCACAATGAGTATGTCGCGATTATGGGGCCCTCAGGCTCAGGAAAGTCGACGCTCATGAACCTGATCGGCTGCCTCGACACTCCCAGCAAGGGACGATATTGGCTGAACGGGCACCTCGTCAGCGAGTTGAACGATGATGAGCTGGCACGCATCCGCAACCGCGAGATTGGCTTCGTCTTTCAGACGTTCAACTTGCTGGCCCGCGCCACCGCCCTGCACAATGTGGAGCTGCCGCTCATCTACAGCGGCATTCCCGCGGAGGAGAGGATCGAACGGGCCAAAGCCGCTCTGCGTGCCGTAAATCTCGAAGCGCGCATGAATCATAAACCGAACGAGCTCTCCGGGGGGCAGCGCCAGAGAGTTGCGATTGCCCGCGCGCTGGTCAACAAGCCGTCGATTATCCTCGCCGACGAGCCGACCGGGAACCTGGATTCGAAGACCGGCAGAGAGATCATGGCTCTCTTCGATGACCTGCATTCCCGGGGCAACACGATCATTCTGGTCACCCATGAGCCGGACATCGCCGAGTATGCCAACCGGGTCGTTCATATTCGCGATGGCGTCATCGCCTCCGATGCAAAGTCCACCCGGGCACACGCCGCCGTGGAGCAAAGCTAGTCAGTATGGGGTGACCGGTTCCCGAAGCAATCTCTCTCGAATTCTGCCCGATCTGAGGCCGCGAGCGCCCGCATCTCGCTCCGGGGCTCCTTCTCGCCACGGCGCATCGATTCCGGCCATCCCACCGAGCCTCCCGCTGAACTTTTCCAATCCTTTGCCGATAAGCCCTCAAGAGCAGCACATGCGAATCGCATGATCTGCCTCTTGTCTGCGGGCTGGTGACAGGCTACTGGCAGAGCCGGCAGACAAGAACCGGTAGGCGTTCTTTTGAGAGCTGGCTATGCAACTACATCGAGATCCTGAGCCTTGGCTATTGCCCGTGGGAACGAAGACCAACAGAGTTCCCGAATTGATTTCGCGGTCCCTTCCGATGCGCCGCATCTGCGAGCAGCTTCAACAGGCCGCCGAAGCCCGGCTGATCCTGATCGAAGGCGAAGCCGGGACAGGCAAACAGTTACTCGCGCGCCACATACGGTGGCTTAGTCCCGCTCCAGGGACTTTGACGGTGGAGGAGGCGGCGACGCTCTCGTTCAGGGAGAATGGCGTTCCAGCACTCCCTCATGGAGAGCCGTCAGTACGAGCCCGCTCGACGAGCGAGCATTCCCCGAATCAACTCCTGGAAAGAGCCGTGGAGCGTTCTGCACAGGGCGTCCTCCTGCTGCGGGGGATCGATCAATTGAATACAGAGCAGCAGTCACATCTGCTCCGCTTCATTCGCACATTTGAAACCGCGGCCACCCTCGGCAACTCAGACTCCGAGGCATTTCCCTTTCAAGTGATCTGCACCACCTGTGAGCCGTTGCGTACGCGCGTGCTCAACGGGAAATTTCTAGCCGAGCTCTACTATCGCCTGAGCGCAGTATGCCTCTCGCTGCCGCCTCTTCGCGAGCGCAAGGAAGATATTCCGGGGTTGGCAAGGCTCTTCATCGAGTCCTTTGCTCGGGAGCGGCGCAAACCTCTCCAGGGTCTCGGTCCCGGCGCCTTGGCGGTTCTTTTGCATCACCGTTGGCCGGGCAATGTGCGCGAGCTCGAAAGCGTGATTCGGGCGGCCTGTTTTGCCGCAGAAGGCCAATGGCTGCGGCCCATCGACTTGGTGATCCTGCCGCTTGAAAATACCCCCCCTCCCACGGAGGCTTCTGCGATTCCTGAAGATCTGAGTCTGGATGGAGTGCTCCGCCGCCATGTTCAGCGCGTGCTGAAGCTGAACGATGGAAACAAGGCGCGCGCGGCAGCCCAGCTGGGAATCAGCCGTTCCACGCTTTACCGGATGCTCGAGTCCGACAGCGCGGCTCTCCTGCCCGAGTCGACGACCGGCGTCTCCGCACACCGGGAGGGCGTTGCAGAGGTCGAGCTGACCTCTGACTCCAATGACCTGGGGTCCGCCGTTTGAAGCAATTCCATACTGCAAGACGTCCCCGGCATCCTGGGAGTTCGCTATCTCTCTCGAAGAGCTCCGCGCGCCTCTGCATCGCACATCCGAGCCGATAGACAATTAGAAAATTCCGCGCGGGAGGCGCCTGCCCGCCTTCCGCGGCCTGCCCTGGCCCCGCAATGCGCCCGGCGTGCAGCCCAGCCCCCCGCAGATTCCCTCGCTCAGAGCAGCCCGCCGTGGACGCAACGGAGCCTCCGGGCCTGTTCCCCCGAATGAATTGCCGGTACACTTCGCATACGACCGCTGATCAGGATCCCCCGATGCATCTCATGCGAAACCTCGCCGCAACCAGCCTGCTCCTGCTTGTTCCGCTCGCCCCTCTCGCTCATGCCGCCCAGGCTGCTCCTTCGGCTGTCTCTACAGACGCGGCATCGCTGGCGGATCGTGAAAAGACGCTCAATGCCATCTTTTCCGACATCTGGGAAGATCGCCTCAAGCACTCGCCTGAGTTTGCCTCCACCATCGGCGATTCCCGGTATAACGACCAGCTTTCGGATAATTCGGTCGAGGCGTACAACGATTCCCTTTCCCGCGGACGCGCCTTCCTCGACCGTCTCGGCCATGTGGACACGACCGGAATGCCGGATCAGGAGCAGTTGAGCAAAGACCTAATGGTCCGCCAATTGGTTCAGGACCAGCAGGAGGCCAGGTTCAAACCCTGGGAGATGCCGGTCAACCAGTTCTATGGTCTGCAAGTGGACCTTCCGCAGCTCGTCTCCGATCTTACCTTCCGGTCCGCCAAAGACTATGACGACTACATCGCTCGTCTGGGCAAAGTCCCCACCGCTTTTCAGCAGATCACCGATTGCATGAGCATCGGGATCGATGACCATCGGGAGCCGCCGAAGGATTTGATGGAAAAGGTGCTGGTGCAGGTAAACACGATTGCGGGGAAAAAACCGGAGGAGAGCCCGTTTGCCCAGCCCCTCAGCAGGTTCCCAGCCTCCATCTCTGCTGCGGAGCAGTCGCGCATCAAGTCAGAGCTTCTCGATGTAATTGCCAGGCAGGTTGAGCCCGCCTACACGCGCTTCGGCAGGTTCCTTCGGGCGCAGTACATCCCTAATGCACGGACGGAGCCCGGCATTTGGGCGCTGCCCGATGGTGAGGCATATTACAAGTTTCTGGTGAAGCAGAGCACCACGACCGACCTGACACCGGCGAAGATCCATCAGATCGGCCTCGACCAGGTCAAACAGGACGAGGCGCAGATGCTTCAGATCGCGCAAAAGCTTGGTTTTGCCGATCTCAAGGCCCTGGAAAGCGCGGTCAAAAGCGATCCCAAGCTCCACCCTGCCTCTTCGGCGCAACTGATGAATGCTTATCGCGGCTATCTGGATCAGATGCGGCCCAAGCTACCCCAGCTCTTTGGCCGGCTGCCCAAGGCTCAGTTGGTAGTCGAACCGGTGCCTTCCTACATGGAGAAAGATCAAGCGGCAGCCTACTACGATCACGGCACCCCGGACGGTTCGCGTCCTGGCACCGTCTATGTCAATACCTACGAGTTTGCCTCGCGCTCGCTGGCTGACGTCGAAGCCATCGCATACCACGAGGGGCTGCCCGGCCACCATCTCCAGATTTCAATCGCCCAGGAACTCACCGGCTTGCCGGAGTTTCGCAAATACACCTACTACACCGCTTTCACCGAAGGATGGGGACTCTATGCCGAGCGCCTGGGCAAGGACGTGGGCTTCTACCAGAATCCTTACAGCGATTACGGACGCCTGGAGGCCGACATCTGGCGGGCGATCCGCCTGGTCGTCGATACCGGCGTTCACTCCCAGCACTGGACGCGGCAGCAGATGGTCGACTACTTCCACGACCACTCCGCCATCGACGACACGAATGTGCAAGCGGAAGTAGATCGGTACATTGCGTGGCCTGCGCAGGCGCTAGGCTACAAGATGGGGCAGCTCAAATTTCTGGAGCTGCGCGCCAGGGCACAGCAGGCGCTCGGCGCAAAATTCGACATTCGCGCCTTCCATGACGAGGTGATCGACTCCGGGGCACTGCCGCTCGATCTTCTGGAAGAGCGAACCAACGCCTGGATCGCCCGTCAAGGGGCGGCTGAGGGACAAAAGGCACCGCAATAGAGGTCATAGAGGTCAAGGAGATTTCATGGGTTCCAGCACAACTGTTCCTTCGCTCGCCGGACTGCGGGTAGCCATTCTCGGAGCCGGAAAGATGGGGGGCATCCTTCTGCAGGCGTTTCTCAAATCCAGGGTCCTTGAGCCGGGCCAGATCCTCGCCACGGTGCAGCATGAGGAGCGGGCGGCCCAGCTTTCTTCCCAATGGGGCGTGGACGTCTCCACCGACAATGTAACGGCCGCACGAATGGCGGATCTGATCCTGATCGGCGTCAAACCGATCCAGGTTCCCGATCTTATCCGCGAGATCCGGCCCTCGCTCGCTCCGGGAAAGCTCCTGGTCTCCTTTGCGGCGTCAGTCAAGACGTCGGCGATCGAAGAGGCTGCGGGAATGGACATTGCGGTCGTACGCTCGATGCCGAACACCCCCTCTGCGCTGGGGGCCGGGATCGCCGCAATCACCGGAGGGCGCTTTGCCACAGAGCCGCAACTCGCGCTCGCCGCGCATCTCTTTGCCACCGTGGGACGCACTGTGATCGTCGATGAAAAGCACATGGATGCGGTCACCGGGCTCTCTGCCAGCGGACCGGCGTTCATCTATATCATTTTGGAATCGTTAGCGGAGGCTGGAGTGAAAGTCGGGCTGCCGCGCGATATTGCGACACTGTTGGCGGCGCAGACAACGTTTGGCGCGGCGAAGATGGTGCTGGAGACCGGCTATCATCCGGCGCTTCTCAAAGACGCAGTGACCACCCCGGCCGGCTGTACCATCGACGGCATTCTGGAGCTCGAGGAAGGAGGGCTCAGAGTAACGTTGATCAAGGCCGTGATGCGAGCCGCCCAGCGCGCGAAGGAACTCGCCACCGGCTGAACGACGCCAAGGCAGGATGGTGGAGACGTCTTCGAGCGCAAAAAGCCCCCGCCTGAGTCTTTTGGCGCCCTTCATACGTCTCTCGGGAACGTACTTCTGCCGGAATGGAGCCGAAGCCTGTACAGCCGACCTGGCCGGGAACGCCAGGATCGGCAGGATGCACTACACTGGAGTCGTTCTAGACAGGGTCTTCGAAGTGCCCTTCAAAAGTGTCTGACCGAAAACGACTTTGGCGCCTGGTCCTCCCGATAGCGGTTCTCTCGCTCATCCTCGGGATGACGCTTGGCAATGTCTGGCATCATCATGCCAACTCTTCCCAGGATACGTGTCCGATCTGTCATCTGAATCATCAGGCCATTGAGCCTGCCCAGGCGAGCGCCCAACGGGAATTGCTGGTGCCCGCTGGTCCCGGCCCCGAACTTCGACACGATACCTTCCCGCCCAGTCTCGTCTCCCGGCACGTCTCCGAACGCGCGCCTCCCGCATAACAGCCTCGCTTCCCGCTGTGCTGATGCAAGCACAGGCCCATGCACCGCCCCTTCTTCGAAAAGGCTGATTGTCCATGCGTTTACAACGTTTGCGCTTTGCAATTCTGTTGGCCGCAGTCGTCTGTTCCGGTCCGGCAAGGGGGCAATCTCCCCCAGCGCCAAGCCAGTCTCCTCCACAGGCGCAGTCGCTTGCCCAGCAGCAGGCTTCCGTGAAGATTTCGCTCGATGACGCCATCCAGATGGCCTTGCGGCACAACCACAATCTACTGGCGGCGCGCACCACGATCCAGCAGAGCCAGGCGGAGGAGATCACCGCGAACCTGCGGCCGAATCCAGTCATCCTCGCCGACTCGGATTTTGTGCCTCTGCTCCAGCCAAGTCACTTAAGCGCAGATTACCTCGACAACACGACGCAGTGGGATCTGGGCATCAGTTATCTCTTCGAGCGGGGCAAGAAACGCCAGCACCGCTTGCAGGCGGCGAGAGATATGACGGCGGTGACGAGGTCGCAGGTCGCCGACAACGAGCGGACGCTCACCTACGCCGTAGCTTCGCAATTCGTCAATGTGGAGCTCTCCGAGTCAGCCCTGGAGCTGGCGCTCGAGGATCTGAAGAGCTTCCAAAACACCGTGGAGATCGGGGAGGCTCGCTACAAAGCAGGCGACATCGGAGAGGACGATCTGCTGAAGATCAAGCTTCAATTGCTCCAGTTTCAGACCGATGTCTCCGCCGCACGGCTCGCCAGAGTTCAGGGTCTCTCGGATCTGCGGCAGACGCTGGGATACGAATCCGTCCCTCCGGATTACGACGTATCCGGCGCATTCGACTACAAGCCGGTCCCGGGTGGCCTAGAGGACTTCCAGGCGAAGGCCCTGCAGAGCCGGCCGGATCTGCGGGCGGCACAGCAAGGCGTCGCCGCGGCGAACAGCCAGTATGGATTGCAGAAGGCGATCGGGAAGAGGGATTTTACCGGGCAGGTGAACTACACGCACCTCAACTATCTCAACCAGGTCTCCATGTTCGGCCAGATCCAGCTTCCTATTTTCGACCGGAATCAAGGGGAAATTGCGCGTGCGGGATATGCGATTACGCAAGCGCAGGAGCAGGAGCGATTCGCGGATGGGCAGGTACTGACGGATGTGCGGGACGCCTTCGAAAATCTGCACAGCAATGACCAGGTCGTCGGCCTCTACCGCTCGGCCTATCTCGATGAAGCACAGCAGGACCGTGACATCAGCGAATACGCATACCGGCACGGCGCAGCCAGCCTGCTTGATTTTCTCGATGCGGAGCGCAGCTATCGCTCCGTACAACTCGGCTATCGCCAAGCGCTCGCTTCGTACCTGCTCGCGCTCGAACAGCTTCGCGAAGCTGTAGGAACCAGGAGCCTGCCATGAGAATTCCATCGATCCACCGCCCTGGCCGCCGGGTTCAGAGCGCCCTGGCGCTCACTTTTGCCGTTGCTCTGACGGCCTGCAGTTCGAGCGATCGCGAGCAGGCAGGCCAGATGACGTCGTTCTCGTCGAAAGCGGCAAGCTCCGCTCAGCCCCAGCTCTTCACCCTCCCTTCGAACCAGATGGCCCACGTGCAGGTCATCACCGTTCAGCACACGAAGCTGACGCGCACCCTCCGGCTCACCGGAGCCGTGGAGTACAACGCGTTCAACACCACGCCAGTGATCACCCAGGTCGGCGGCCCGGTCAGCCGGATTCTGGTGGTTCCCGGGCAGCATGTCAAAGCCGGGCAGCCGATGCTGGAGGTGAGCAGCCCCGACTATTCGCAACTGCTTGACTCCTACTTGAAAGCCGCGGACTCCTACCGCCTGGCGGATAAGAACTACGTGCGCGCACAGGATCTCTATCAGCACCACGCCATCGCCCTGCGCGACCTCGAGCAGTCCGAGTCGGATCGCAACCAGGCTCAGGCCGATCTGAATGCGGCGGAGCAGGGGATGAAGATCCTTGGGATCAAGAATCCGGCCAGCCTGGAGAAGGCCCCCTCCTCGGCGCAGATTCCCGTGCTCGCTCCGATCGCCGGCGAGGTCGTGGAGCGCCTAGTCTCGCCCGGCCAGGTAGTGCAGGCGGGCCAGACCCAGGCCTTTACCATCTCCGATCTGAGCACAGTCTGGGTTCTTGCCAATGTTTACCAGGGAGACCTGGCCTATGTCCGCAGCGGCGATGACGTCGTCGTCCAGACGGACACCTATCCGGAGAGTTTTCACGGAAGGATCTCCTATGTTTCCCCGGCCCTCGACCCGAATACGAGAACTCTGCAAGCTCGAATCGTGGTGGACAACCCCGGCTCAAAGCTGAAGAGAGACATGTATTGCACGGTCACAGTGACGGCAGGCTCAATCTCAAACGCCATCGCCGTCCCTGACTCGTCCATTCTGCGCGATGACAACAATCAGCCGTTCGTATATGTCGCTATCGACGGAGATCAGTTCGCCAGGCGGGACGTGGAGATCGGCCAAAGCCAGAACGGGCAGACGCAGATTCTCAAGGGCATTTCTGTGGGGGAGAAAGTTGTTGGCGACGGCAGCTTGTTTCTTCAGTTTGCTAACTCACTCCAGCACTGAGGAGGCGGTTTCGAATGATTCATCACGTCGTCCAGTTCGCGCTGAGGCAACGTACTTTGATCTTGCTGCTGGCGATGTTCATTCTCATCGGCGGCGCAATCTCGTTCCAGCACATGCCTGTAGACGCCTACCCTGATCTCTCCCCGCCCATGGTCGAAGTCATTACTCAATGGCCCGGGCATGCCGCCGAAGAGATCGAGCGGCTGGTAACCGTTCCCACCGAGGTGGAAATGAACGGCGTGCCGAAGATGTCCGTCATGCGCTCGATCTCCCTCTATGGGCTTTCGGACGTAATCATGACCTTCGACGAGGGCACGGACGATTATTTCGCCCGGCAGGTGGTCTTCGAACGACTGAGCGAGGTGACTTACCCCTCGGGCGTCACGCCTACCCTGGCGCCGCTCACGAGTCCTTCGGGACTCGTCTACCGCTACGTCCTCCAGAGCCCCGACCGCACTCCTCAGGAGCTGAAGGTCTATGAAGACTGGGTGGTCGAACGCGAATACAAGCAGGTGCCGGGGGTTGCCGACGATTCGGGATTCGGCGGCACAGTGATGCAGTATCAGGTCCTTCTCGATCCGGCCAGACTCTACGCATATCACATCACCGTGCCGACGGTTCTGCAGCAGCTCTCCGTCAACAATTCCAACGCGGGCGGCGGATTTTATTCGCAAGGCGGCCAGTTCTACTACGTGCGCGGCCTCGGGCTCGTCCACGATACCGCGGACATCGGAGATGTGATCGTCGGCACGCAGAATGGGGTGCCGGTCCGCATCCGCGACATTGGGGACGTTACGATCGGCAACGCCCCTCGCCTGGGCGAGTTTGGCTTCAACAAAACGGATGACGCCGTCGAAGGGGTCATCATGATGCGCCGGGGCGAACAGACGCAGAATGTCCTGAAGGGGGTCGAAGCCAAGACGCAACAACTCAATGAACACATCCTGCCGCCCGATGTGAAAGTGCGGCCCTATTACGATCGCAGCGACCTGGTCCAGCTTACGATCGACACGGTCGAGCACAACATGCTGCTGGGGATGACCCTCGTGCTGGTCGTGTTGATGTTCTTCCTGGTGAGCATCCGCGCAGCGGTCATCGTCGCCCTCACCATTCCGCTGGCGCTGCTCTTTTCCTTCGTTTTTCTGCATGCGCGGGGGGTGGCCGCCAACCTTCTGTCGATCGGCGCAATCGACTTCGGAATCCTCATCGACGGAACGCTGGTGATGGTGGAGAACGTCTTCCGCGAACTCGGGGAGCGCGAAGGCCAGACGTACGACCTGCAAGCAGTCATCCTGGCGGCGGCGAAAGACGTCGATCGGCCGATCTTCTATTCCGTTGCCGTGATTATTGCCGGATATCTGCCGATCTACGCGCTCAGCGGACCGTCGGGAAAGCTTTTCAAGCCCATGGCGGACACCGTATCGATCGCACTGGTCGGCGCATTGATCTTAACGCTCACCTTTGTTCCCGTCATGTGCGCCTATTGGTTCAAGAGAGGCGTACATGAACGCGTGAACAAGCCGTTTGAATGGGTGCGCAGACATTATGCCGACGAGCTGGACTGGTGCCTCGACCACCCCAAGACGACGATCTTCGTAGCCTCCATCATCTTCGCCGCCACGCTCCTGCTCATTCCTTTCATCGGAGGAGAGTTCATGCCTCATCTCGATGAAGGCGCGCTATGGATCCGCGCAACCATGCCTTATACCGTCTCCTTCGAGGAAGCGAGCAAGTTCTCACCCCAGGTTCGCGCCATCATGATGAAGTATCCGATGGTCACCGACGTCGCCTCGGAACTTGGTCGGCCGGATGATGGCACAGACCCGACTGGCTTTTTCAACGACGAGTTCTACGTTGGGCTGAAACCTTACAACGATCCTGCGTGGAAGACCGGCTCGATTCATAACAAGGCCGAGTTGACCGAAGCGATCCAGAAGCAGCTTGAGACCTTTCCGGGAGTCATCTTCAATTACACCCAGCCGGCCGAAGACGCCGTCGACGAGGCTCTCACCGGACTCAAGAGCGCCCTTGCGGTCAAAATCTATGGCCCCGATCTCAACGTACTGCAAAGCAAGGCGATCGAGATCAAGCGCCGGCTCTCCCAAGTGCCCGGATTTACCGAGCTGACGGTGGTGCGCGAACTGGGGCAGCCCAGCCTGCTGATCGATGTGGATCGAGACAAGATTGCCCGCTACGGAATCAACGTCGCGGATGTTGAGGCGGTCGTGCAAGCCGCCGTCGGCGGTCAGGCGGCGACTCAGGTCATCCAGGGCGAAAAGCTATTCGACCTCGTAGTGCGGATGAAGCCCGAGTTTCGGGAGAACGCTCAGCAGATCGGGAATCTGCTGGTCGGAACACCCTCCGGCCAGCAGATTCCCCTCGGCCAGTTGTCCAACATCCACGAGGCCCCCGGTGCGTCGTTCATTTACCGGGAGAACAACTCCCGCTACATCGGCGTGCAGTACAGCATCGAGGGGCGCGACCTTCAGGGTGCGGTGCAGGCGGGGCAGCGGGCTACAGCGGATATTGAGAGATCCCTGCCGGCCGGGTACCGGCTTACCTGGGGCGGCGAATATGGCGAATTCCTCGAAGCCAGGCACCAGATGGAACTGATCGGCCCGCTTGCCCTGCTGATCATCTTCATGATTCTGTTCGCGCTCTATGGGAATCTCAAATTCCCGGTGACCATCGCTCTCGGCGTCGTCCTGACCGAGCCGGTCGGGGCTCTGATCGCACTCAAATTGACCCACACGCCCTTCAGCGTCTCGTCGGCGCTCGGCTTGCTCGCCTTAATGGGGGTTTCGGTCGAGACGGCGGTCATTCTTGTCTCCTATATCAACAAACTGCGTCTGGAGAACAAGGATATCCGCACGGCGACGCGGGAAGCCTCGCTCCTGCGGCTGCGGCCTATCATGATGACCGCCCTGGTTGCCTGCCTGGGGCTTTTGCCTGCGGCTCTCTCCCATGGGATCGGCTCTGACACGCAGCGGCCGTTCGCCATCGTCATCGTCGCGGGCCTGATCTCACGGCTCTTTCTCGGCTTCTTCGTCAACCCTGTGCTGTATGAGATGGTGGCGCGCGAGGGGGACGTTTTGCAGGTATGATTTGCGCGGACGACGTGCGGCATAAGGCAGGGAGGACGGCCCGCGTAGAATAATAAGAGCCGTGAAGTCCCCTGTTCGGAAGAATCTTGTTGGACCCCGTTCTTCGCTTGAGCCGGTGGGACATTCTTGCGTCGCTGCGGAAGCACGGTGACGCGTCTTGCGGCGCGGCAAGGATGGAGCAGTGATGAGCATCGCGCAAACTCTTCCCCTCTCGGCCTCCGGAAAGCCGCCCTCTCCGCGGGGTAGCGGGCTGTTGTCCGGCTTTGCCTGGGGTGTGCTGGTCTGCAATATTGCGGTCGTGCTCTGGGGCGCCGTGGTTCGAGCCACCGGCTCAGGCGCCGGGTGCGGCGATCATTGGCCATTGTGCAACGGCGTACTGGTGCAGGCTCACCCGCGTGTCGCCACACTCATCGAACTTGCCCATCGGCTAACCAGCGGAATCGCCGTGATCGGCGTTGTGGTCCTGCTGGTTTGGACCTTCCGTTCCACTGTTCCCCGGCACCTGGCCCGCATCACCAGCGTGGCCGCCACAGTTCTGATCTTCAATGAAGCACTGCTCGGAGCGCTGATCGTCCTTTTGGGGCTCACGGCCAATAACCGCTCCGGCGCCCGCGCTGTTTATCTTTCCCTCCATTTTGCCAATACATTTCTCCTTCTGGGGGCGCTCGCGCTCTCGGCACACTTTACTTCGCGCAAGCCGGCACTTCTGCGCGGCTCCGTTCGGCTTGCTCAGGCGCCATTGGCCCTGTTGGGGCTGGGGGCCACGCTGGCCGTGGGCGTGAGCGGTTCCCTTGCGGCGCTGGGCGACACCCTCTTCCCCTCGAGATCGTTGATGACTGCCCTCGCCCAGGATCTCTCGGCGCAAAGCAGTTGGCTGTTGCGGCTGCGATTCCTCCACCCGGTGGCCGCGATCGTCGCCGGCATCTTCATCTGCTGGCTCATCGTCCGGGGCTTTTCCCGCGGGTCCGCATTGGCGGACCGGCGATTGGGGGTAAGCGTATTGATTTTATTGGCCTTGCAATACGCAATGGGGGTCGCGGATGTCGCTTTGCTGGCCCCTCTCTGGCTGCAGATCCTGCACCTGCTGGGCGCCGACCTGCTCTGGGTCACTCTGGTTGTGCTGACCGCACGAATTTTCCTGCAAGTCTCGCCCGCCGCTCAGCGGACCGCCCGCTGAAGGTTGAAGCGGACCTTTGACACTGGTCTGCGTTTCCTCTATAAACGCTGCTGAAATCGCTTACACACTATGCGCCGATCGTCGATTTTCGCCTTTCCGCCAGACTCCTTCCAGTCCTCCCTCGCGAATCTCTTTCCCCGCAGCCCGCGCCTCTCAAGGCTCGTCCTTGGCGGATTGACGCTTTGCCTCGCGGCCTTCTTTGCCGGCGATGCGCCGAGGATTCAAGCGCAAGCCACTAATTTCTCCGGCGCCGAGCCGGTGCTGCTGGGCGCGGCCTGGTATCCGGAGCAGTGGCCGGAGTCGCAATGGGACAAGGATCTGGAGAAGATGGAGGCATGCCACATCCACCTCGTTCGAGTGGGAGAGTTTGCCTGGAGCAGAATGGAACCGGCGGAAGGCAAATACGATTTTGTCTGGCTTGATCACGCCATCGAGAAGGCGGCCCAACACCATATCGTCGTCGTGCTGGGCACGCCGACAGCGGCTCCCCCGGCCTGGTTGACGACCAGGTATCCGGAGACCTTGCGGGTGGACGAGAACGGCCGCCCCGCCGAACATGGCAACCGGCAGCAGTTCTCCTTCACAGATCCGAAATACCGGTCGTTTGCCCGGGCAATCGCAGAGCAGATGGCGATACGGTATGGCCACAATCCGAATGTCGTTGGCTGGCAGCTCGACAATGAATATGCGGAGCCGGATTTCGGACCCTCCGCGCGAACCCAGTTCCACGCGTGGCTCAATGCCAAATATGGCGCCATCGGCAAGCTGAACGAGCTGTGGACCACGGCCTACTGGAGCCAGACCTACGACAATTTCGATGAGATTCCCGTCCGCGCCGACCACGAAAACCCTGCACTGCTGCTGGACTGGAAACACTTCGTCAGCGACACATGGAAGAGCTACTCGCAAAATCAGATCGACGGCATCCGGCCGCATGCCGACCCGCGGCAATTCATCACCACCAACACCATGGGATGGTTCGACGGATTTGATTCTTACGTTGTCCACACGAACCTCGACATCGCTGCGTGGGACGATTACATCCGCGAGCCGGTCTATGACCCGGCAATCAACGGAGCGACTCACGACCTGACCCGGGGCTTTAAGCGTAAGAATTTCTGGGTCATGGAGACGGAGCCCGCCTTCGTGAACTGGCGGCCGACCAACAATGCTCTGGATCGCGGTCAGGTCCGCGAGATGGCCTGGCAGGCAATCGGCCATGGCGCCGATGCTGTGGAATATTGGCAATGGCGCAGCGCCCTCAACGGCCAGGAGCAGTACCACGGAACCCTGGTTGGGGCCGACGGGGAGCCCGTCCCGGTCTATGCGGAGATTCAACAGGTCGGAGCCGAATTCGAGAAGGCCGGCCCGGCGCTTGCCGGAACCAGCCCACACTCCTCTGTCGCCATCCTTGAAAGCTATGACAGCCGCTGGGCAATCGATTTTCAGCGGCATGCCGCCAAATTCGATCCGGTCGCTGAGCTGATCAGCTTCTACCGTCCGCTGCAGGAGATGACGCAAGCGGTCGATATCGTTGCGCCGGAGGCTCCACTGGACGGCTACAAGCTGGTCGAAGCGCCGGCGCTGAACGTGTTGCCCGAGGCCACCGCACAGCACCTGATCGACTACGTGAAGCACGGCGGCAACCTGGTTCTGGGCCCGAGAAGCGCCATGAAGGACGGCTACAACGCGCTCTATCCGCAACGCCAGCCAGGTCCGTTGGCCGATCTGCTGGGCGGGCGGGTGGAGGAGTTCTACGCACTTGAAGATCCTGTGCCGGTCACGGGCGAAGATGCTTCCGGCTCGGCAAAGGTTTGGGCCGAGTTGCTCAGCACGAATTCTCCTGAGACCAAGGTGCTCATGCGTTATGGCGCCAGTAACGGCTGGCTGGACGGGCAGCCGGCGGTGATCACGCGCAAGGTCGGCAGCGGAAGCATCACGTATATCGGCGCATGGCTCGACGACGGGCTACTGCGCAAACTGACAGCAACTTTCGTACAGGCGAGCCAGGTGGCGCCGGTCCTTCCCAACGTTCCGGCCGGCGTGGAGGTCTGCCGCAGGACCGGCAACGGAAAGACCCTGATCATCGTGATCAACCACATGGCCAGCGGTCAGTCGATTTCCCTGCCGAGCGCCATGACGGACCTGCTCTCCGGCAGCACTGCTTCTCTCAGCCAATTGCAACTGCCGCCGCACGGAGTAGCGGTCCTCGAATCGCGGTAGTCTGAGCTATGGCTCGAGCTGCTCTTTGTTCCTGGAGATATGGGGTCAGTCTTCTTCTCTTGTGTGCGGCTCCGGGCCTCTCCGCGCAGAGCTCTCAACCGCCCCCGGCGAACTCTGCGGCGGCGGCAAACGCCGCTCCTTCCCGCGCCGACATCCTGCGGGGAGGATATGGCCCCTACCGGGCGAACAACGATCTGCTCTACTATCACCTCGATGTCAGGGTGGACCCGGAGAGGAAGTTCCTCAGCGGGAAAAATACCATCCGCTTCAGGATGCTCCGTGACGGCAGCCGGATACAGCTCGACCTCCATCCGGCGCTCCACATCGACAAGATTCTCTTCGGCTCGGCAGCGCTGAAGTACGAGCGCGACTCCGGGGATGCGCACGGAGGCGGAAGCGCCGTCTTCGTAGACTTCCCGCAGACTCTCCGGGCAGGCCGCGTCTATACCATCGACTTCTACTACTCAGGCCATCCGGTCACCGAGGGCAGGTTTGGGGGTATCACCTTCGGGAGGGATACGTCGGGCCATCCCTGGGTCGACACTTCGTGCGAAGACGTCGGCGCCAGCGTGTGGTGGCCGAACAAGGACCAATGGCGCGACGAAGTGAAGCAGATGAAGATCAGCGTCTCGGCGCCGAATGGCCTTGTCGACGTCTCCAATGGAAGATTCATGGGGAAGACCGACCTTGGCGACGGCTACACGAGATGGGATTGGTTCGTACACTACCCGATCAACAACTACGACGTCTCCTTGAATATCGGGAATTATCAGCATTTCTCCGATCGGATGGGAGGTCTCACGCTCGACTTCTATGCGCTTCCGGAAGACATGGAGAAGGCAAGAAAGCAGTTTTCTCAGGCGAAGGGCATGCTGGAGGCATATCAGCATTATTTCGGCGAGTATCCCTTCAAAAAAGATGGATACAAGCTGATCGAGGTTCCCTACTCTGGAATGGAACACCAGAGCGCCGTTACATACGGTAACCATTTCACCAACGGCTATCTCGGCCGGGATTGGACCGGAGTCGGTATCAGCCCTCGATTCGACTTCATCATCATTCACGAAAGCGGGCACGAGTGGTTCGGCAACAGCATCACCGCCAAGGACCGCTCCGACATGTGGATTCATGAAGGTTGGACGACCTATCTCGAATCCCTGTATGTCGAATATCGATACGGCCACGAGGACGCCCTGAGGTATCTGAACGGGCTCAAGCCGAAGGTCAAAAACCAGCGGCCGATCATTCCCGCTCGCGGCGTCAACAGCACGCCTCCAGACGATCAGTATTTCAAAGGCGCGCTCTTCCTCAACACGCTTCGCAGCATCGTCAACGACGATCCGCGGTGGTGGGCCATTCTCCGCGGCTTCTATCAGCATTTCAAGTATCAGAACATCATGACCGAAGATGTAGCGCAGTATTTCAACGCCAAAACGGGCTTGAACCTGACGCCGGTCTTCGACCAATATCTCCGCGAAAGCAACATTCCGACACTGCAACTACGCTTTGACGGCGCGAACGGGACCGTTGCCTACCGGTGGCAAGCCGATGTACCAGCGTTCACGATGCCGGTGCGGGTGGGGAGAAAAGGCGCGTGGCAGATCATTCAGCCAACGACTGACTGGAAGACGATGAAGACATCCCTCGGCAAAGACGAATTCGATGTGGCGACCGATCTCTATTACGTCAATGTCGCGAAAATAAGTTAGAGCGCCCGGGACAAGAGTCATCCATTAGCGAAGCAGAAACATCGTAGCGGATCCAAAGACCGCAAGACCGATGGTGATCCAGAGCACGTAGTCGCCAGGATGGCCGCTCTGCATGGCGCGCACCGCTCCTAATCTCCCTTCCAGGAAGGCTCCGAGCCGGAACACACGGCGAAGCCTGCTGCGGAAGACGGATGTGCAGGCGAGGGCGATGGCAAGCATGAGTCCGATGCAGCCCCGTAACGCTGCCCCGGGAATCGCGTCTTGCCAGGAAGATTGCACCAGGCGGACGCTCTGCCCGGAATAGACGGTGTGCAGGTAGGCGGCCTGGCTGGCGAGGCCGGCTGAGCTATCCCGCAGAGCGGGCAGCCAGCCCGGCAAAAAAGAAACCACTGCTGCGACGATGATGCAGACGGCCGCGGGTGTGGACTGATACCAGAATACCCTCCGGTCTTCGGCCTTTGTCTCCGGCAACTCGCCAACGTCGGCCGCGCGGTCGGTCACCGGTTCGTCTCCCCAGCCCAGGAAGGTGTGCATCCCGACTCGGAACACGGCTGCGCCCGTGATTGCTCCTGCAAAGAGATAGAGGAGCGAGAAGCCCCGAAGACCAGCAAGATCCGCAGCCGCTGAAACTCCAGCCTCCCCCAGCATCGTGCTGAAGGGAGGCGCTCCCGCGAGACCCGCGCCGCCAAGGAACCAGAGCCCCGCGATCCAGTGCATGCCGCGTCCGCGGCGAAAGATCTCGCGCTCGCTGATGGACCGCAAGCGGTGAAGGAGGATGCCGCTTGTGAAGAACAGGCCGGATTTCACGAAAGCGTGCGCCAGCAGGTAGGTGAACTTCGCAGCGATCGCCAGCGGTCCCTGGACGGAAAAGGCAAGG